>JAGWOZ010000280.1 GCA_028870715.1 Betaproteobacteria bacterium
ACTATCTCTTGCAAGACAGTCAAACGCCCACACTTATCGGCTGCTTCTTGTTAAGGATCCTGCCCTCCACACCCTCCGGCGCTTCAAGCAGCTGCTGCATTTGCAGCGAAGAAAGAGATTCTTGCACAGACTAAAACCGGTGTCAAGCGCCTTTCACAACGAAATGCGCAAAAGGCGATAGCTGTCGATCGCTACGGCATCCGCTCGCACGACAACGCTGTCCCTGCGCCCTCTCAGCTACATAGCAACGCCTTGCGAAACTGGCGGCGTGCCTGGCGCCAACCAAGTGCTTCGTTGCCCACCAATGCGACAAGAATCAGGAAGCCGCCGATCAGGGTGCTCACCGCCGGCCGCTCTCCCGCACCGAGCCAAGCCCACAACGTGCCAAAGACAACTTCGAGGAGCCCGAGCAAGCCGGTCTCGGCCGGTGCAAGGCGCTGCGCCGCCCAGATGGCGAGCAAGCCCGGGACCGCAAGCTGGAAGACCCCGAGGAAGGCAAGCCAACCCAAATCATGGCCATCGACCGCGAAAGGGGTAGCAAACCCAATCACGGCGACGGCAGACAGCGCGGCGCCGATCATCAGCGCCGGCTGCATAGACACAACGCCTCCCGCTCGACGGAGGCTTACCCAATTGCTCGCTGCCGCCAGCGGCACGGCCATAGCCACAAGAAGCCCGACAAGCTGGCGATGGTTGACGGCCGCATAAAGGTTATGCCAAACCATCCAGCCCATGCCGAGCATGGCCAAAAAGATGGAGCCCCAGGTTCGCACGGGCAGTGGATGGCGAAGAATCAGCCAACCCAGCACCGCGGCGATCAAGGGACTCATACTGTCAGTCACCAGAGTCTGCGCCACGGTGGTCAAACTCAGTGCCACCATGAAGGCGGTAAACATGACAGCCCAGAACAAAGCAGAGAGCCACAGCAGCTTTGTGGCGCCTCGCAGTTCGGACCAAAGAGAACCTGCGCCTTGCTTGTATAGCAACCAGACTAGAACGGTGATTGCGGTGAAACTGCTACGCCAGAAAACCAGATCAAGGCCATTGGTGCGATGAAGATGCCGGGTGACCACGCCTGCGATGCTCCACAGAAGCGTGGCTCCGACCATGGCCAGAACAGCAAGGCGGTGATGCGAGCCGCTCCGGTTAATCGACGCTCGCAGCGACCCAGCGAGGTTGCGCATGCTGGCGTTCTGACGTCGGGACAAAGCGGCAAAGCGCCCCGTTCAGGCGGCTTGTGCCTCCGCTCGTCCTGCGCGCTTGCGCTCGTGCTCGGTCAGGTAACGCTTGCGCAGACGAATGGACTTGGGCGTGATTTCCACCAGTTCATCATCCTCAATGAACTCCACCGCATATTCCAGCGTGAGCTCGATCGGTGGCGTGATCTTGATCGCATCTTCCTTGCCCGAAACCCGGAAATTGGTGAGCTGCTTGGCGCGCACCGCATTGACAATGAGATCGTTGTCCCGACTGTGAATGCCCACGATCATGCCCTCGTAAACCGGGTCACCAGGCTTGACAAACATACGCCCACGATCATCGAGCTTACCCAATGCGTAAGTCACGATCTCTCCTTGGTCCTGGCTGATCAGCACGCCATTCTTGCGGCCAGATATTTCGCCTTTGTATGCGTCATAGCCATCAAAGATGTTGCTGATGAGTCCCGTTCCGCGAGTTAGGTTCATGAATTCGTTCTGAAACCCGATGAGCCCACGTGCAGGAATGCGATACTCCAAGCGCACGCGGCCCATGCCATCTGGCTCCATGTTCACCAACTCGCCGCGGCGCTCCCCCAATGCCTGCATGACACCACCTTGATGCTGCTCTTCCACATCGGCGGTGACCATTTCAATCGGTTCCTGGCGCTGGCCGTTGACTTCATGAAACACCACACGCGGCTTGGACACTGCTAACTCGTAACCTTCACGACGCATATTCTCCAGGAGGATGGTCAGGTGCAACTCTCCGCGCCCCGACACTTCAAACACGCCGTCCTCCTCGGTATCGCGCACGCGCAATGCCACGTTGCTTTGCAGTTCACGGTCTAGTCGGTCTCGAATTTGACGGCTCGTGACGAACTTGCCCTCGCGCCCGGCCAATGGGCTCGTATTGACGCAGAAGTTCATGGTCAATGTTGGCTCATCGACCATGAGCATTGGAAGTGGACGAGGGTCGTCGACGCTGGTGAGCGTCACGCCAATACCGATATTCTCAATCCCATTGATCAGCACAATATCACCCGGTTCCGCGCTCTCCGCTTGTTTACGCTCCAGCCCCTCGAACTTCAGGACCTGGTTGACTCGGGCCTTAAACGGCGTGGACTCAGGCCCGCTGTAAACGGCGACCTCCTGCATAGGCTTGAGGGTTCCGCTGTTGATGCGCCCTATGCCAATGCGCCCCACAAAGGTGGAGTAGTCAAGCGAGCAGATCTGCAGCTGCAGCGGGTCTGTCGCTGAGCCTTCATGAGCGGGAACGTGCTGCAAGATCGCATCGAACAACGGCGACAGATCAGTGCCGACCTCGCCCGGATTGAGCGTAGCCCAGCCGTTCAGGCCGGATGCGTAGACCACTGGAAAGTCCAGTTGCTCCTCCGTCGCACCTAATTTGTCAAACAACTCGAAGGTCGCGTTGATGACATAGTCGGCGCGCGCACCGGGCCGGTCCACCTTGTTGATCACGACGATGGGTTTAAGGCCCAGCGCTAGTGCCTTTTTAGTGACGAAACGGGTCTGCGGCATCGGGCCTTCCACCGCATCAACCAGCAGCAGAACGCTGTCCACCATGGACAACACTCGCTCAACCTCGCCACCGAAATCGGCATGCCCGGGTGTATCGACGATATTGATGTGCGTGCCTTTCCACTCCACTGCGCAGTTCTTCGAGAGAATCGTGATCCCGCGCTCCTTCTCAAGGTCATTGGAGTCCATCACCCGTTCAGCGACTTGCTGGTTCTGCCGGAAGGTTCCCGACTGCCTGAGCAGTTGGTCGACCATGGTTGTTTTGCCGTGATCGACGTGGGCGATGATGGCTACATTGCGGATTGATCGGGTCATGATATGTTCACTGCGTACGCAGTTCCTCGTTGCTGAGAAGGCGCTGTGGGGACAGGACTTGCCCATCCCACTGCGCAACGCCAAGAAAAATCTGTGTTTGATCCCCCGCTGCGCCAAAAACGCGCACGGGTCCTTCAGGCAGGAGTGTCCAGGCATCAGACGCCAAGCTCTGACCATGCAAGATGCGTGCGGTATGCGACAAATCCAGATCGACTCGGGCTAGGTCTTGCACTAAGCAGTGCACGGGAAGCAGCCAGCCTTGCACAACCTCCGCACTGAGCGTTCGCAACGCGTCGAGCTTGTGCGCCTGCGTCACCTCGAAAGTGCCGCTAGCCGTTCTGCGCAGAGCCGCCAGATGCGCACCACAACCGAGTTTCTGGCCGATATCCCGCGCCAACGCGCGGATATACGTGCCCTTCCCGCAGCGCACATCCAGAGTGAGACGCTCACCGTCCAGAGCAATAAGACTCATGTTTTCGATGCGG
>JAGWOZ010000281.1 GCA_028870715.1 Betaproteobacteria bacterium
GGTGCCGGTGCCGTCTCTGGCACCGGCACCACGGCGCGCCAGATGCTCTGCCGCTTCGCAGCAGGCGCATCGGGCACCGCGCGCGGCGGCGTGGCCGCAGGCCTGGGCGCTGCCTCCTGGGCAGGAATGGCAGCGGGCTGCGACGGCACCGTCATGCCCACTTCGGCGGCCAGCTGTTCCACCGCCTCGCGAAAGCCCATGCCGAGGTGCTCGGTGAGAAACGCCACCGCATCGCCGTGCGCGCCGCAGCCAAAGCAGTGATAGAAATGCTCGCTCGGCTTGACCGTGAATGACGGTGACTTCTCGGTGTGAAACGGGCACAGGCCCTTGTATTCAGCCCCGGCCTTGTGCAGGTCCACATGGCGGCCCACAACCTCCACCAGATCCACGCGCTGGCGCAGATCATCCAGAAAGGGCTTGGGAATCTGCCCACGTCCTGCCGTCATGCAACCCCCCGCGCCCAAAGCCGGGGGCACTCATCCATCGTGGCTCTGCGGCCCGTTGCTGCCATGTGCGCTCCTCTGTTGTTCTCGGTCGGCCGGCGTCTCAGCGCCAGACCGCCAGCAATGTGTTCTGCAACTCCGCATCGGGCCGGGGCGAGCGGGCCGGGCGCTCAGCGCAGGGCCAGCTGGCCGGGGCATACACCTGCACCGGCGCCGGGCGCCAGGGCACATCGCGCCGCCCCACAACCACCAGTTCGCCCTTCTGCGCCATGTTCTTCACGGTGAAATGCGCCTGCGCGTAGCCCACCTGCGCCCGCGCGGCGAGGTCTCGAATCGTGCCTGGCTGCTCTGCCGCGGCGAGCTTGAGCGCCAGGCGCACACTTCCCAGAGGCCGCGCCATGGTCAGTCGGCCCCCAACTTTTCAAGCTGCTTGCCCAGGCGCTGCACCACGTCCACAGCGCGCACGAACTGGCGCTGCAGCTCGGCCTTCTGCGCGTCGCGCTCGGCAGGCTTGGTGCCGGTGTAGCCACACTCGCTGCTGAGCCAGCGCATGCCCGCGTGATAGCCCACCTCGCGCGCCTGCTTGAGCAAATACACCACTTGCTGCGGCGAAAACAGTTCACGGCGGTCGTGGTTGAGCCGGTCGCGCACGTTCTGCGCCGCGCGCTCCACCGGCAGATCGGGCCACAGCGCAGCGCCCACCTTCTTGGGGCCACCCAGCGCCATCACCACGCCGCCAAGCATGTCATCCACGGTGTCGAACAACTCCAGCTCATCCATTGCCGAACTCCTCAGTACGGGCCTGTCCGTGATTCACGGACAGCCACGGACAGCCTCTTGCGGGCAAAAAAAATAGGCTGTGCCTCATGGACATAACCCAATGGAAGAAAACGGGGGCGCACATCTCAACAGGCAGGCGCATCGGTCTGCTGCCGTCAGGCGGCCTCGGGTTTGTTTTGCTGAACGTGCTGCTCATGCCTGCGCATCAATGCAATGGCAAGTGCACCACGGGGCTCCTTGGTGCGCCCCTGCTTGATGTCGCTCAACGTCGACACGGGGCAACCAATTTCCTTTGCAAGCGCCGAAAGCGTCACACCGCCTTTTTCAAGGTCGAGAATGCAGGAGGTCCAGTTCATGCCACATAGCATACGGACATCCGTAGTTTTTGGCAACGGTTTTCCGTTACGGAGAGCCGGAATAATCCACGGGATGGACAACCCGGGTGACATCATCAAAGCGGTGCGTGAAGAAAAGCACCTCTCCCAGACTGAGCTTGCGCAAAAAGCAAAGGTGCATCTCAACACCCTGCGCGACATTGAAAAATACGGCGGAGTCCGATCCAGCAAGCTGGTATTTCTCGCCGAAGCTCTTGGCCTGGATCTGGATGCCCTGTCTAGAGGACGCCGGGTCGATCTGGCTCACGGCGATGCCGTCACCATTCCCCAGTTCGACACGGCAGGGAAAATGGGCAATGGGGGCGTTGTTCTCAGCGATGAGCCGCCAGGGGTCATTGAACAATGGCGCACGACTGAAGAATGGCTGCATCGCAACGTGCGCGGCTTTACCAGCACCAAAAACCTGTGCATCGTCACCGGCTTCGGAGATAGCATGTCTCCGTTGTTTCGCCCTGGCGACCCGCTGATCGTCGATCTTGGCGTGCGCGAGGTGCTTTACGACGCTGTGTATTTTTTCCGGGTCGGGGACATGGGCTACATCAAGCGGCTGCAACGGGTGCCTGCCCCGAATGGCGCTCGACGCCTGCTGGTGAAAAGCGACAATCCTTCCTACGAGACTTGGGAAATCACCCCCGACATGGAATTCGAGGTCTTTGGGCGCGTACTCAAGGCGTGGGTCGGAACAGCACTATAGATAAAACCATGGCACTGATCCCGTGCAAAGAATGCGGCAAGGAAATCAGCACGTTGGCCACGACCTGCCCGCATTGTGGCGCGCCAACTTCAATCGCTTCTCGCACGAGGCGCGGCTTGTTTTCCCCGATGGGTCTTGGGGGGACGGCGATCGGCGTCGTGCTGCTTATTGCTGGCGTTGCGTTTCTTTCGCGCCGTAGCGACATAGCCGCGCCGCCCGCGGCAAGTGCTCCCGCAGCAAACGTTTCTGGGACCTTGCAACCCACGCAATCGGCAAGCGCAACCTCGTCTGCGCAGGAGCCACTATCAAGTGCACCTTTTGCGCGAGGGTCTGCCGCGCCGATTGCCCCAGCCGCCGCCGCGGCGCCTGCTCCACCCGACTCACTCCCTGCGCCAAAACCCTATTACTCCCTTGCGCAACCCGATGCGCTTTATGGCTACGCGCCTGCCCTCTCAAACGCAGACCAGAACGCAGGCATCGGCGCCTCGTCTCTGGTGATGGTGCGCTACCTTGGCCATGCGGTGAAGACCGGGGAGCCCGTGTTTGACCTGGTCGAAAACAATGGCTTCACGCGCGTCTGGTGCCTCAAGCACTGCGCTTTCGCCCAGTCCGTCACCTACACAAGCTGGGGCCAGAGTCAGCCGCAATACACCACCGTCGGGTATGGCACCATCCTGTGGGAAATCACCCAGGACATTGCCCATGGCGTGCTCGACCGGGCGCCTACCAAACGGCTCACCGTGCCCATCGACCTGGTGGAGGATCATTCCACAGCACAATCAGCCCCGGCATTGAGCATTCCGCCTTCTGCCGCGTCCGGCGCCATTCCATCTGCCTCGGTACCGGCGTTGTCCATCCCGCCGAGTGCCAACCCGGTTGCTGCGGCCTCTGCGCCAAATTCTGCGCCATCGTTTGACTGCAGCAAAGCCACGCGGCCCGATGCCAAAACCATCTGCACTTCCCCCGAGCTGAGCGCACTCGATCGCCAATGGGCCGCCTATTACCGCGAGAAAAAGGCGGTGGGACCAGACGCCGCCGTGACGGCCTGGCGCAGCGCCTTCCTCCAACAGCGACGGGCTTGCCTTGATGACGCGCAATGCATTGCTGCGGCGTATCGCAGCGTTTTGAACACATCTCCGTGAGGCGCTTCGGCACATCGCCAATTCATCCCGGGCTTCCATTCATTCCACTGCAACGAGGAGCGGTCATGATTGCACCAACTTATG
>JAGWOZ010000039.1 GCA_028870715.1 Betaproteobacteria bacterium
CGTGGTGCAGCTTCACGTGGGGCTTGCCGGTGCGGGCCATCAAAGTCCAGTGCATGCTGCGCAGGTCGTCGCCCGCTTGGTAGGTTCGGCTTTCGACGTAGTCCATCCCGCGCCCGATAAACACCGACCTTCCCTCGCCAGGGTTGCGCCGCCGGGTCGCCTGACTCGGTGGCGCCACGTCCGGGCCCTTGCCGAGCAAGGCAGCGAGTTCGACCCAATCCCGGGCGCTGAGCAGCGTGAGAGCGCCCGACGCAGGCACCGGAGGCTGCCCCAGGATGCCCCACAGGGTGCCCAGCGCTTTGCGCAGATTAAGCGGTCTGCCGTGCATGCCCGAGGATCAGGCTAGGGTACCGGGATCGCTTGCAGGAGCGCTGCGACCAGATCGTCGGTGCTGAGGCCCTGCAAATCGGCCTCGAGCGCAAGCACGATGCGATGGCGCAACACATCGGGCGCAAGCTCTTGAATGTCGTCGGGGAGTACGAAATCGCGGCCGCGCAAGTAGGCCAGCGCCTGCGCGGCATGTGCCAGGGCCAGAACGGCGCGCGGAGAGGCGCCGGCCTCGACCATGCCCTGCAGCCGCGGCACGCGGGCGCCCGGTGTACGCGTCGCACGGACCAGTTCGACGATGTAGTGGCGCAGGATCGGGGCCAGATGCACCCGGCGCACGGCATGCCGTGCATCCAGTACAGCAGCTGCGGACACCGCTGTCGGCTGTGCCACCGCGCTCGCGGTGGGCGCCAGGTCTCGCGCCAGGGCCATGTCCAGAATTCGCAGCTCTTCGTCAGCTTGCGGATAATCCAACACCACGTGCAGCAAGAACCGGTCGAGTTGGGCTTCGGGCAGCGGATAGGTGCCTGACTGCTCGAGCGGATTTTGGGTCGCCATCACCAGGAAAAGTTCGGGCAAAGCCCGGGTGACGCCGCCCACGGTGACTTGTCGCTCCTGCATCGCCTCCAGCAGCGCCGACTGCACCTTGGCTGGCGCCCGGTTGATTTCGTCCGCCAGCACAATGTCGTGGAACAGCGGCCCCGGAACGAAGCGCATTGCACCTTCCCCGGGCAAATACACGTCGGTCCCTGTCAGATCGCCAGGCAGCAGGTCGGGGGTGAACTGAATGCGCTGGAATCCCGCGTGAACCGCCTCGGCAAGCGCCTTCACGGCCGTGGTCTTCGCTAGCCCCGGCAACCCCTCCACGAGCAGATGCCCACCCGTCAGGAGCGCGATGACCAGGCGGTCCAGCAGCGCCTGTTGGCCAACGATAGTCTGCGCAAGCTGCGCGCGCAGTGCCGCGATGGCGGCTGGAGCGAGGGGCATGTTGGTGGCGCGAGCAGACATGGGGGACGTGCGATGGTCAGAAAGCGTCGGCGCTTCAGGCGATTTGTCGCCCGATCGGGTGCGGAATTTGCGGGTTTTACATCATCCATAAACGATCCAGCCAGCGAAGGCGCCGGCAAAGACCACCATCCAAGGAGGGGCCTTCCAGAACGCCAAGGCAGCGAACAGCGCCAGCGCCAGCGCAAAGTCCTGCCGCGTCGTAACTGCATTGACCCAAACCGGATCGTAGAGCGCTGCCAGGAGCAGACCAACGACGGCAGCGTTTAGCCCGGCTAACGCGCCGCGCGCGTACGTGCTGCGGCGCAGCCGCTGCCAATACGGCAGAACCGCGACCACCAGCAAGAATGCCGGCAAAAATATTGCAACCAGCGCGACCGTGGCGCCGACCCAGCCTTGCGGCGGGCGCTGCATGGCCGCACCGAGAAATGCGGCAAAACTGAACAAGGGTCCGGGCAGCGCTTGCGCGGCGCCGTAGCCGGCAAGGAAATGGGCCTGCGAGACCCATCCGGGCCCCACGATCGCCGTTTGCAACAGGGGCAAAACGACATGCCCGCCACCGAACACAAGCGAGGACACGCGGTCGAAGGCGGCAGCCACTCGCAACACCGGGCTGTCCAAGGCCTGCGCCAGTGCCGGCAAGCCCACGAGCAAGGCGAAAAACCCGGCGAGCGCTGCAAGTGCCATGCGTTGGCCGAGCCTGCCATGCAGGGCATCCACGTCATCACCCCATGCGCCGGCAGTCGGGGAGCCGCGTAGAAGAACCAAGCCAATCACGCCGGCGATGACGATCCCGCCGAGCTGGACCCACGCTCCAGGCTCCAGCAAAACCCAAAGGGCGAAAACCATGGCAATGCCGATGCGCAGCGCATCGGTGCAAAAGCTCTTCGCCATGCCCCATACGGCCTGCGCCACCACGGCCACCGCCACCAGTTTGAGGCCATGCCCAATGCCCAGCGGCACGCTCACGTCCGGGTCATGCAGCACAAACGCGAACCCCCACATCAGCAGTGCCGAAGGCAGCGTGAAGCCCAGCCACGCGGCAAGACCGCCCGGCAAGCCTGCGCGCAACAAGCCGATACCGATACCCACCTGGCTACTGGACGGGCCCGGCAGGAACTGACACACCGCCACCAAATCGGCGTAGGCATGCTCGCTCAACCAGCGTCGCCGCGTGACAAACTCCTCCCGAAAATACCCCAGATGCGCGATCGGCCCACCGAAAGACGACAGGCCCAATCGAAGGAACACCTGAAGAATCGTCCAAGCGGAGGTGCGGTTTCCTGAAATCGGGGTGGCGGTCATTGGCTCACGGATCAGGCCCATCCAGCGGGCTGCGCGAATGTTAGCCGCCATGAATCGTTGACCAGCGATCCGGCGAGCTTGGCGGCTCGCATGAACAGTTGCGCGACAAGTCTCGCCGCTCAGGGCAGGCAAGGACAGCGCGGATGTCCCGGACACCGTTGTCGTGCTCGCTGGGGTGTTCGCGTGGGCTGTCTATGTACCGACGAGCGGGTGCGCCTGGATCTCCGGTGAACATGTGCCCGCGCATTCCCCTTCCTCGCCCGGCCCGACGCGCAGCGTCGCTCAGGCGAAGCCGTCCGTGCAGGAGGGGATCAAGCGGGCGGTTTTCGCGTGTTGTTCCTCGCACGGCTGGATAAATTGCTGGATAAAAGAACAAAATTCAGCACCCCAAAGTCACGCTCAAGCTCGACCCGAATGCCGCGCAGCTGGCGCGACTTCAGGCGTGGACGCGGCTGCACTGCGACTTGTACAACGCCGCGCTCGAAGAGCGCATGGATGCCTGGCGCAAGGCTGGCCAGTCGAGCTCCTATGCCGCGCAGCAAAACGCGCTGCAGCAGATCAAGGCCAAGCGTCCCGAGTTCATCGAACTCGGCAGCCACGCCGAGGCGACGCATGCTGGCTTGAGCACACGTGAGCGCCATGGCAATCTCTGCCGCTTGCCGCGCAAGCGGTGGCGACAGTCAAGGCGGTGATATGTCGACGAGGCGCACTACAAGACAACGGCGACCATGGGGTGCGATGTCAGCGCCATGTACAGCGCATCGAGCTGGGCGCGACTCGTGGCCCGGATCGTGCAGGTACAGCTGAGATAATTGCGCCCGCTTGAGGGTCGCAATTCCATGCTCGACGGGTCGAAATCGGGCGCATGCTGCAGCACTACCGCGGCCACCGCATCGGCGAAACCATCGGCGTTGCGCCCCATCACCTTGATGGGAAAGTCACACGGGTAAATGATCAGACTGTCGCCATCCTGAGCGGACGCAGGCAGGGAGGCGGACTTGAGCTTGGACATGAGGGCAATGGGCAGGCACCAACGGGGGTCCGGAGCATGCGCAGGAGAGAATGCTCCAATTGTCCCCCAGATGGCCCTTCGGCGCACAGCAGCTTTCGCGTACCCCGGGGCGTGCCGCCCCCGCAAGGTGCCTGAGCCTAGGAGGCGCGCAGTTCCGCGCGCTTGGCGGCCTGATAGGCCGCGTACAGCGCGGCATACACCGGCCCGGGCAACCCCGCCCCCACCGGTCGGTCGTCAAGCAGGGTCACGGCAAGCACCTCTTTCGTCGCCGATGTGAGGAGGATTTCGTCGGCGCAACGAAGCTCCCACTCCGCCACGGGCCGGCGGTGCACCGCCACGCCAGTTGATGCAGCGAGCTCGTCCATGAGCGCCACGCGGATGCCCTCAAGCTTGAGGTGATCCATCGGCGGACTCAGCAGTTGGCCGTGTCGCACGACCCAGACATTGGACGACGATGCCTCAGTGAGCCACCCGTCACGAACCAGAATGGTTTCCTGTGCGCCGACCTCAGCCGATGCCTGGCGCGCCAAGACACTGCCGAGCAGCGAGATGCTTTTGACATGCGCGCTCAGCCAGCGCATATCGGGCAGGGTGACGGCGGCCGCACCTTTTTCGCGCAGCCCCGCCTGGACATGAGGGAAAGGGAAACTGTAGGCAAACACGGTGGGCACCGTCTGCGGAGGGAAGGCGTGGTCACGCCGAGCCACGCCGCGTGTCACCTGCATGTAAATGCACTGATCCGCTGGATCGTTGTCGGCGAGCAGGCGCTCAAGCAGCGCAGCCCATTGGTCGCAATCCAGCGGATTCCCCAGTCCGATAGCACTCAGCGAGCGCCCCAGACGTGCAAGGTGCGCATCCGGGCGAAACGGCCGGCGCGCGTAGGCGGGCACCACCTCGTAGACCCCGTCGCCGAAAATGAAACCACGGTCCAACACGGAGACCCGCGCTTCGTCCAGCGGCACAAAGGCGCCGTTGAGGTAACACAGCGACGGGCGCATGCCGAGGGCGACGGAAAAGCCAGAACGGGGAGGTGGTTCAGCGCACCAGACCGCGGCGCGCCGCTTCCAGCGCCGCCTCGGCTCGGGAGGAAATATCAAGCTTGCGATAAATCTGCTTGACGTAATCGGCCACCGTATGCCGCGAAAGTCCAAGCTGCTGCGCGATTTCCGGCAGCGTGTAGCCCTTTCCAACCCGTTGCAGCACTTCGGTTTCGCGATCGGTGAGCACCACTTCGGGCTCTTCAGCCATGCCAGGGCGCGCATGACTCTGCGGGCTCAGATAGCGGGCCAGGTCTTGTGTGTCCGCAGGTGGGGCTCCTCCCACGTCTGTCACGCGACGGCCCCACTTCACATCGCCGGAGGCCTGCGCACCGGGCGCTGTTGCCTGGCCGCGGATGGCGGCAAAGTGCTGCAACATGCGCCGCGCCACTGTAGAACTTAGCGGCGGCTCCCCCTCCTGGATGCGCCGCAGTTGCGCCACGAGTTCGATTTCAGGCCGGTCTTTCAAAACGTAGCCAAAAGCGCCGGCTTGCAACGCAGGGAACAAGTGGGCGTCGTCGTCAAACATGGTGACGACCACAGCCCGAGCCTGCGGCTGCGCAAGATGCAGGGTGCGCAGCACGTCAAGCCCGCTGCCATCCGGAAGCCCGAAGTCGATCAGCGCCAACTCCACCGTGCGCGTCCGAATCAGCTTCTCGGCTTGCGCACGGGTGCTGGCCTCACACACAGGGAGGTCAGGCAAAACCTGGCTCAGCAGGCGTGCCATCGCCGTGCGAGACTCGGCGCTGTGTTCGACGATGAGGGTGCAGCGCTGGGCGTGTGTCATGAGGGTGAAGAAGGGCCTGGGGCACAAACCGCATTCAGACGTATCGCGGGCTGGATTTGTCAACCCGCATTGTAGGGGTGCGCCGGGGCCAGCGTCCGCTGCATCGCGATCGAGCCGCATGACGCACAATCACGGATGTGGCGGCCAGCCCGGCGTCAGCCCCCTCTTATGCGGACCGTCTTTGATTCTCAAACACGATTTTTCGCCTGCGGACAATGTGCGCCTCGCCCATCTCTGCGGGCCGCTGGACGAAAACCTGCGGCAGATCGAGATTGCCTTCGACATCGCCATTCGACGCCGCGCCCAGAACTTCACGCTTGAAGGCACGCGTGCGCGCTCGGCGCTTGCATTGCTGCAGGCCC
The DNA here is from genome assembly GCA_028870715.1 of Betaproteobacteria bacterium. Lineage (GTDB taxonomy): Bacteria > Pseudomonadota > Gammaproteobacteria > Burkholderiales > Burkholderiaceae_C > Thiomonas_A. Next base: position 5,836 of record JAGWOZ010000039.1, read on the forward strand.
TGTGGCTGCGTGCTGATCAGACCCTAAGCCTGGACGACATCCAACTCGAACTGACCCAGGCCGCCCAGGGCCAGGAGCCGAGCCTGCAACCCGCAGCCAACGAGCCGGTGTTGCACACCCGGCGGGCCGGTTTGCATGGCCGCACGGCCCATCAGGTTGAATACATCCGCAACATCCTCGGCCATGACCTGAGCCTGGGTCTGGGGCCTGCCGGCACCGGCAAGACCTTTCTCGCCGTGGCCTGCGCCGTCGATGCGCTGGAGCGCAACGCTGTCGAGCGGCTGGTGCTCACCCGCCCTGCCGTGGAGGCGGGTGAGCGCCTGGGCTTCCTGCCAGGGGACCTGGCGCAGAAGATCGACCCCTATCTGCGCCCGCTGTACGACGCGCTCTATGACCTGCTCGGTTTTGAAAGCACGCAAAAGCTGTTTGAGCGCGGCACCATCGAAATCGCCCCGCTGGCTTTCATGCGCGGAAGAACGCTCAACAATGCCTTCATCATCCTTGATGAAGCGCAGAACACCACGCCCGAGCAGATGAAGATGTTCCTGACCCGCATCGGATTCGGCTCGCGGGCAGTCATCACCGGAGATCTGAGCCAGGTCGACCTGCCGCGCGGCGCACAAAGTGGTCTTACACAGGCGGAGCGCATCCTTCAAGGCGTGCGTGGCGTCGCCATCACGCGGTTCACCACGGTGGACGTGGTGCGTCACCCACTGGTGGCGCGCATCGTTGAAGCATACGAAAAGGCAGAGGCCAAAGCTGCGCAGGACAGCGCGCCAGCATCACCTCCAAAGCGCAGGTCTGCGCCGCGCCGCAGCGCACCTGAGTAGCCGCTCGCCATGCGCGCCACAGCCCTCCCATTGCAACTTTCGGTGCAATTTGCAACCCCCGTGCACCGCCCCTTGCTACCCCGACCGACGCTGCGGCACTGGGTACGCGCGGCCCTCGGGTGCGGGCCTGGCGATGCCACGCCGCGCGAAAGCGCCGCCCTGCCCGCATCGGCGCAGATCACGCTGCGCTTCGTGGACGCAGACGAAGGCCGTGAGCTGAATCGCACCTACCGCCACAAGGATTACGCCACCAACGTACTCACCTTCGACTACCGCCACTGGCCTCCTGCCGCCGACATAGTCCTGTGCGCCGACGTGGTGGCGCGCGAGGCAGCCGCGCAGGGCAAGACGTTGCAGGCGCACTACGCCCATCTGGTGGTGCATGGCGTGCTCCATGCACTCGGTTGGGATCATGAGCGCCCAGCCGACGCCGAACGCATGGAAGGGGCCGAGCGCAAAGCGCTTGCCCTACTCGGCTTCCCAGATCCCTATGCCACGGGCGATGAGCCGAAGGGCGTGGCCAGGGCCACGGGCCGCACCCGCATCAAGAGGGGCGGTGCCCAGCGCGGCCTTGCGGCGGGCTCGGCCATCGCCGCCGCCACATGTGAGCCGCATGGCGATGCGCAGGCAAGGAAAAAGACCCGCAAGCCAAAATCCCCCGCAGCCGATGCGTAAGTTGCCCCTGCGACGCGTCGCCACCCTCGTGCTGCCCCTGCTCCTTGGTGTTGCCTTGGCGCAGACCTTTGGTCGCCCCGAGTACGGCTCCCTTTCTGTCGTGATTGTGGCCATTTTCACCGCACTGCTATGGCGCACGCCGCAAAGCTCCGTGCGCGCCCGTGCCAAGCGCGGTGGCTTGATGGGCCTGCTGTTCGGGCTGGGCTGGTTTGCCGGCGGCTTGTGGTGGCTGTACATCAGCATGGCCGTGTACGGAGGCATGGCGACGCCGTTGGCCGCGGCCGCAGTGTTCCTGTTTTCGGCGTATCTGGCCCTCTATCCGCTGCTTGCCGGCGCACTCGCGGCTGCGCTGGCGCCACCTGCGACGCCACGCCCCTGGCATGCGGCGCGCGGCGTAGGTGCCGCGCTGGCGTTCGCCGGAGCGTGGACCTTGGCCGAAGTCCTGCGCGGCACGGTATTCACCGGATTCCCCTGGCTGGCGCTGGGCTACGCCCAAGTGGGCAATCCCTTAGCAGGCTATGCGCCGATGCTCGGCATGTACGGGGTTGATTTTGCTGCTGCACTAACCGCCGCACTTTTGGCCGCGCTCACCCAGGTGAGCCTGCGCGGCGCGGCACTGGCAGCGGGCCTGCTGATCATTCTGGCCGTGGCCGGGCATCAGCTCGCAAACGTACGCTGGACCCACCCCACGGGACCCCGGTTCACGGTGTCGCTTTTGCAAGGCGACGTGCCACAAGGCGAGAAATTCCGCCCCGAGCGTCTGGCCCCGACCCTGAGCCTCTATGGCAACTGGCTCACCACTTTGCGCGCCGACCTTATCGTCACCCCCGAGACCGGGGTGCCCGTTCTTCCTGAAGATCTGCCACCGAGCTACCTTCACACGATTGCCGCCGCCCTTAAGGCGCATCACGCCCAGGCCTTGCTGGGCATTCCACTGACTCGCGGTGCCAATCAATACACCAACAGCGTGCTCGGCATCGGCGCCGCCGCCCCCTACCGCTACGACAAGTCGCATCTCGTGCCTTTCGGCGAATTCATCCCCTACGGCTTTCACTGGTTCGTTCGCCTGATGCACATACCCCTTGGCGACTTTGCGCGCGGCACGCTCCACCAGCCATCCTTCGCGGTTGACGGTGCCAGGGTGGCGCCCACAATCTGCTACGAAGATCTGTTTGGTGAGCAGTTGGCACAGCGCTTTCGCAATCCAGCGCACGCGCCGAACGTCATCGCCAACCTGACGAATCTTGCGTGGTTTGGCGACACCATCGTGATCCCGCAGCACCTGGAGATCGCCCGCATGCGCTCGCTGGAGTTTCAGCTGCCGACCATCCGCGCGACCAACACGGGAGCAACGGCCATCATCGCCGCCAACGGCCGCGTGCAGGCGATGTTGCCCCCGTTCACGGTGGGCGTTCTCACAGGCCGTGTACAGGCATATGCGGGTCTTACCCCATTCGCGTGGGCTGCGTCGCAATTCGGCTACGCGCCCATCGTGCTCGTATGCCTGCTGGCTCTCGGCGCCGCGACTGCATTGGCCCGAGCCCGGGCGACTTGATCCACGGCGCATTGCGTTCAGCGGGTCGGACTGACGCTCCTGGGCTGGGGACCGTGGCTTTCTACAATTCGGGTTTTCCAGGCGCCATCCATGCCCACCTTCCAACACATCATCCTCACGCTGCAGACCTACTGGGCAAACCAGGGCTGTGCATTGCTGCAACCATACGACATGGAAGTCGGCGCGGGAACCAGCCATACGGCGACGTTTCTGCGCGCCATCGGCCCCGAGCCCTGGAGTGCTGCCTATGTGCAGCCCAGCCGCAGGCCAAAGGACGGTCGCTATGGCGACAACCCCAATCGCCTCCAGCACTATTACCAGTTCCAGGTCGTACTCAAGCCGGCGCCCGGCAACATCCTCGACCTGTACCTCGGCAGTCTGCAGGCACTGGGGTTTGACTTGAAGGTCAACGATGTGCGCTTCGTCGAGGACGATTGGGAGAACCCCACGCTCGGCGCCTGGGGGCTCGGCTGGGAAGTGTGGCTGAACGGAATGGAGGTCACGCAGTTCACGTATTTCCAGCAAGTTGGCGGCATCGACTGCAAGCCGATCACAGGCGAAATCACGTATGGCCTGGAGCGCTTGGCCATGTACCTCCAGGGGGTGCAAAGCGTGTATGACCTGGTATGGACGGAAACGACGGTCGCCGGCGACAAGCAGGTGTTGCGCTATGGCGACGTGTTTCATCAAAACGAGGTCGAACAAAGCACGTACAACTTCGAGCAAAGCGATGTGGCCTTCTTGCTCCAGGCGTTCTCTGCGCACGAGAGACAAGCCCAGCACCTGATGGCCCAGCAGCTGGCGCTGCCCGCCTATGAGCAGGTGCTCAAATGTGCACATACCTTCAATCTTCTTGACGCTCGCGGATCCATTTCGGTGACTGAACGCGCGGCATACATCGGCCGGATCCGCCACCTCGCTCGCGGGGTGGCGCAGGAGTATTTGGGCAGCCGCGCTCGCCTGGGCTTCCCGCTGGCGCCGCGCCACTGGGCGGAAGAAACCGTGAGCACTCTGGCCCAGAAAAGGGCTGCGTGAGGCGCTGGCTCCGTGCCGTGCCTACCGCTATCTGCATGCAAAGCATGAAACTGCAAAGCACCCAATGGGACGTTTCGCTGCCAAGCACCGTCGGGCCGCAGACGGCATGGGTCTGCATCGGGGCGTGTGCCCAAGTCACGGCGATCATGGCTTGGCAAGGCAGCTTCAATGTGCCGGATGCGCACGCTCCCGGAAGGCCAAGCGCGTGGCGCCGCGACGCAACGGCCTGCTGCATTCGCGACGACGGGCTCCGGCGATGGCCAGTGCCACGCCGGACTTCTCCAGCCCACCCGCCGTGCGGGCACTGGACGTCGCCGCCCGTGCATGGCGCTGCGCATTCGTGATCGAATTCCCCCTGGCGCGCCAACGCTTTGAACGCTAACGCCCGCGGCTTGGGCTTTCCACATTCACTCCATGACCCACCCCAACCTACTCGTCGAGCTATTTGTCGAAGAACTCCCGCCCAAAGCCCTGTCAGCGCTCGGCGCGTCCTTTTGCGGCACGCTCACCGACAGCCTCCAGGCGCAAGGCCTGACCGAGATCGGTGCCGGAGCGACACCGTACAGCAGCCCACGCCGTCTCGCGGCGCTCGTGCATCGCGTCCTGCCCAAGGCACCGGGCAAGACTCTTGCGCAAAAGCTCATGCCAGCGTCGGTAGGCCTGGACAGTGCCGGCAAGCCGACTGCAGCCCTGCTGAAAAAGCTTGCCGCTCTGGGTCTTGCCGATGATGCGGTGACGCGGGTTCAGCGCGAAGGCACAGGCAAGGCCGAGACGTTGTTCATCGAAATCTCGACACCGGGCGTAGCACTGGCCGAGGGCCTGCAAAAGGCACTGCTTGAGGCCATCGCGAAGCTTCCCGTCCCCAAGATGATGGGCTACCAACTGGCCGACGGCTGGACGACCGTGAGATTCGTCCGACCCGCCCACGGGCTCGTGGCGCTGTATGGCACGCAGGTGATGCCGGTCCAGGCCTTGGGCTTGCATGCAGGCCGGGAAACGCACGGGCACCGCTTCGAGGCGACCGCCGATCCGATCGTGCTCGCCGATGCCGACAGCTACGCCACACAGTTGCGTCAGCAAGGCGCCGTGATTGCGAGTTTCGCCGAGCGCCGCGATGAGATTGCGCGCCAGCTCCGCGAGTGCGCGCAAGCCGCCGGCGACGGGCTTCGCCCCATTGAGGACGCTGCGCTGCTGGACGAGGTCACGGCCCTGGTTGAGCGCCCCAACGTCGTGGTGTGCGAGTTTGAACGCGAGTTTCTCGAAGTGCCGCAGGAATGCCTCATTCTGACCATGAAGGCGAACCAGAAGTACTTTCCGTTGCTGGACGGCAGTGGAAAGCTGACACACAGGTTCCTCGTCGTCAGCAACATCAGTCCGGCCGATGCAAGCGCTGTGATCCAGGGCAACGAGCGTGTCGTTCGCCCGCGCCTGGCCGACGCCAGGTTCTTCTACGACCAGGATCGGAAGAAGCGGCTGGCCGACCGGGCCGAAGCGCTTGGCACTGTGGTGTACCACGCCAAACTCGGCTCACAGGGTCAGCGGGTGGAACGTGTGAGGGCAATTGTCCGCGGGATCGCAAACCTGCTGCGTTGGCCCGCTGAGCGCACTGCGCTCGCCGACCGGGCGGCATTCCTTGCCAAGGCGGACCTTCTCACGGACATGGTGGGCGAATTCCCCGAGCTGCAAGGCATCATGGGCCGCTACTACGCCTTGCATGACAGCGAGCCGCCGCTTGTGGCTGAGGCGATCGAAGACCATTACAAGCCGCGATTCGCCGGCGACGACTTGCCACGCAGTGAGGTGGGGCTGTGCGTGGCGCTTGCCGACAAGCTGGAGACCCTGGCTGGGCTGTTCGGAATCGGCGAGAAACCCAGTGGAGACAAGGATCCGTTCGCACTGCGGCGTCACGCTCTGGGGGTCATCCGCATGTTGACCGAGACCGGAACGGACCTTTCTGACCTGGCGCTGCCGGCGATCGTGTCGGTGGCGGTGCAAACGTTTCAGGGCGTGCCGGGCTACGCCGATTTGACATCGGACATTGTCGAGTTTGTCCTCGAACGCTATGCGCAGGCCCTGAAGGACCGCGGCTACACAACGCAGGATATCGATTCCGTATTGTCGCTTCGCGTTCCTCGGCTGCTCGACATTCAGACGCGCATCGAAGCCGTTCGCGCGTTCTGGTCCCTTCCGGAAGCGTCCGAGCTCGCCTCTGCGAACAAACGCGTTGCCAACATTCTCAAAAAGGCATCGAACGTCGAAAGCCTCGAGGCGAACCGGCAACATATGTCCGAACCAGCCGAGATTGCTCTGGCCAACGCCCTCGACGATATCGGTCCGAAGGCCGAGGCGGCCTATCGGCGGGGCGACTACAAACAGGCCTTGCTGATTCTGGCGGGTCTGAAAGCACCGATTGATGCGTTTTTCGAACATGTGATGGTCAACGTTGACGATGAAACCACGCGCAACAATCGCATCGCCCTTCTGATGCAACTTCGCGGCGCGATGAACCACGTGGCCGACATCGCGCGCTTGGCTTCCTGAATCGTTGCGAGACAATGCAAGCATGAAACTCGTCATCCTCGACCGCGACGGCGTAATCAACGAAGATCGCGACGATTACATTAAGTCTCCGGATGAATGGGTCCCGATTCCGGGCAGTCTGGAAGCCATCGCGCTGCTGCATCGGGAAGGCTGGCGCGTGGCCATCGCGAGCAACCAGTCAGGGATTGGACGCGGGTTGTTCGACATGGCGACCTTGAACGCCATCCACCTCAAGATGGTCAAGGCGCTGGCCGCCGTGGGTGGGCGTATCGATGCGCTTTTTTTCTGCCCGCATGCGCCCGAGGACCATTGCAGCTGCCGCAAGCCCAAGCCCGGCCTGTTCGAAGACATTGCCGTGCGCTATGGACTGGCTGACTTGCGGGATGTGCCGGCCGTGGGTGACACGTTGCGCGACCTCCAGGCGGCTGAACCGCTGGGTTGCACGCTGCATCTGGTGCGCAGCGGCAAAGGTGAGCGTACGCTGGCAGCTGAGACTCTGCCTGAGGGCACGCGCGTGCACGACGACCTCACCGCCTTCGCGCAGTGGCTGCTTGCACAACCAGCCAAGGTCACGCCATGAGCCGAACCGCATGAAATCACCCGAGCCCGCTTCCGGGCAAACCCCCGCTGACACAGGCCTGCAGCGGCTCACGCCCGCACTGTGGCTGCGGTCTGCGGCCTATATGGCGTGGCTCATCGGCACGGTGGTGCCCTACGGCACAGTGGCCGTGCTTCTTTCATTGTTCGTGCGCGGCAGGCCGCTTTACCTCTTCTGCGTCGGCTGGGTACGCATGGCCTTGTGGGGATCACGCACCATTTGCGGTATCCGCTCACGCGTGCAAGGCATGGAAAACCTGCCCGATGGTCCCGTGATCTTGTTGGTCAAGCACCAGTCAGCCTGGGAAACGCTGGCGCTGCCGGTGATGATGCCGCACCCGCTGAGCTTTGTCTTCAAGCGGGAACTGCTCTACGTGCCCTTTTTCGGCTGGGCCCTGGGACGGCTGGACATGGTACATATCGACCGCAACAAGCGCACCGAGGCATTTGGCCGCGTCGAGCAGCAAGGGGCTGACCTGCTGGCGCGAGGAAACTGGATCATCATGTTTCCCGAAGGCACGCGTACCGCACGCGGCCATCAGGGGAAGTACAAGGCTGGTGGCAGCAAGCTGGCCGTTGTCACCGGCACACCCGTGGTGCCCATCGCCATCACCTCGGGAAAATGCTGGCCGCGCCAGGCCTTCATCAAACGCCCCGGCGTCATCGACGTATCCATTGGCCGGCCGATCAACCCGGTCGGCCGCACCCCGGTTGACCTCATGGCCGAAGTGGAGGCATGGATCGAGACCGAAATGCGCAGGCTCGACCCGCTGGCGTACGGCGCAAGCCGTCATGCCGCGCCGAAGGCTCGCGCGCAAACCTGATCGCGCATGACCGACAAGACCGAACCCTTGCGGCAACTGAGCCTGTTTGACGGGGTGGACCTTTTCATTCCGACGCTTGAGCCCGCACAGCCACACCTCCTTGGCATAGCCACTGCGCAACCCACGGAGCCACGGCCCGTTGCAATTCGGCCAGACGATCGGGGACCAGGCGCAATCGAGCCCGCACCTCCGCCGCTTCGACGCTACGACGATGGCACGCACCGATTCGACTATGTCTTGCGTCGCGCGAGCCGCCGCTCGATCGGTATCCGCATTGACGACCAGGGTATCGTCGTCAGCGCGCCCCGTTGGGTGGGCATGGGCCAGGTCCAGGCCATGCTGGCTGACAAAGCCGGTTGGGTCGTGCGCCAGCACGGCTTGCGCGAACAGCGCCGCCATGCTCAGCAGGCTGCGCGCATCGACTGGCGTGACGGCGGCCGCCTGCCCTACCTTGGCCGCGCCCTCACGCTGCGCTTGGGCGTAGGAGGCGGCGACCCTGCACTTTCAGCCTGCGGCTCCGACCTGTGGCTTCCGCTTCCTGCCGATGCCGCTGCGCAGCGCGTGCGGGACACGGTACAAGCCTGGATGCAGCGCGAAGCCATTAACCTGTTCCAGCAACGGGCCACCCATTTCGCCACACGCCTGGGCGTCGAGGTGCGGGCAATCAAGCTGACCTCCGCATCCACCCGATGGGGAAGTGCCACGGCTTGCGGCATCTTGCGCCTGCACTGGCGGCTTCTGCACTTCTCCCCGGCCATTGTGGACTACGTCGTGGCCCATGAGGTTGCCCACCTGCGCGAAATGAACCACAGCGCGCGTTTCTGGCAAACCGTGGACGATCTGTTCCCCACGTGGCGGGAAGCGCGCAGCGCGCTTCGCCATAGCTTGCTGCCGCCCTGGTAGTGCCCCGTGGGCGGCGTTCTGCAACGTGTGCCGTATTTGCCGACAATGTAAGTTTTCCCCGCTGGCGCGCAGCGCCGGCACAACCGGAATTTGCACATGCGTATCCTGCACACCATGCTTCGCGTCGGCGACATGCAGCGCTCCATCGACTTTTACACCCGCGTGCTCGGCATGAAGCTCCTGCGTACGACAGAGCGGCCCGAGCAGAAGTACAGCCTGGCCTTCGTGGGCTTTGAGTCCAATCCTCAGCAGGCTGAGATCGAGCTGACCTACAACCACGGTGTTCACACCTACGAGCTGGGCACGGCCTACGGCCATATTGCGCTGGGCGTGGACGATGCCTATGCGGCGTGCGAGCGCATCAAGGCCTCGGGCGGCAAGGTCACGCGCGAAGCCGGACCAGTGGCAGGCGGCAAGACCGTCATTGCCTTCGTGGAGGACCCGGACGGTTACAAGATTGAGCTGATTCAACAGGGCACGCACTGATCGTGGGCTTGATCATCGACGCATAGTGCGTGTGCGGGGTGCGAAATCAACGCAAACCAGCCTCAGGCCTGCACTGGCGACTGCACACGACTCAGCGCTCAGGATGCCCGAACAGGTCATGTGGCTCCGACGCACACATGCCATCCTCATGCGTTGCGCGCGGCCAATCACTTGATCCAAGTGCTTCAGCGCTCCAAGACGCCGCAATCGGCCGGCGTGGCCCAGACGCTATGGCGCGAAACGCCAGAGAGCCGGCTCGCGCGCGAGCAGGCTGCCAATCTGCGCCAGCTGGGTCCCGAGCCCGAGCGTGACCGCCACGGCCGCCCGACCAAGCATGAACGGCGCCAGCTGGACAGACTGCAGGGACACGGTGATCCCTAAGCATGCCAAGCCCGGCACGCTGCCGTCACCAACACCCTCGTTTCGCCGCCTTGCACAATGACCTCTCGCGCCAGATTACCCATCAAACCTGCCCACGCAGCACGGTTCAAACCCCTGACCGGCGTGCGCATACTGAGCATCGCCCTGAATCTTCCGGGACCGATGGCCGTGGCCCGGCTACGCGCCTTGGGAGCGGAAGTGCACAAAATCGAACCCCCGGCAGGCGATCCCATGCGCAGCATGTGCGCCCCGCTGTATCGCGCGATGCACCACGGTGTTGTCGTGCATGCGCTGGACCTCAAGAGCGCGTCGGGGCAGGCTGGCTTGCAGACGCTGCTTCGCCCGAGCGACCTGCTGATTACATCCTTTCGCCCAACGGCCCTTGCCCGCTTGGGCATGGGCCCCCGGCATCTGGCAAGGGCGTACCCTAGGCTATCGGTGGTCTCCATCGTCGGCCAAGGCGGACACCAGGCGCATGTTCCGGGACACGATTTGACGTACCAAGCCCAAGCCGACCTGCTGGATGGAGCAAGGCTCCCCGCCACGCTCCTCGCTGACATGACCGGCGCCCTGCTGACGGTAGAGGCTGCAATGGGCGCGGTGCTGCAATCGCGGCACGATGGGCGCGGCGTTCGTCTGCAGGTGGCACTGGCCGACGCAGCGGCCTACGCTGCTGTGCCCCGTCATGCGGGGCTGACGTCCCCGGGCGGCCTGCTGGGAGGCGCCTTGGCGGACTACGCCGTATATGCCTGTCGTGATGGCCTGGTGGCGATCGCTGCACTCGAACCGCATTTTGCCGCTGCCTTGGCCGAGGCGGCGGGAGGTTCGACGCGCAAGGCGATCGCTCGCTGGTGCAGGGCTCACAATGCCTCCGAGCTTCAAGCCATGGCCATAGCGCGGGACTTGCCGCTCCACGCATGGGTGCGCGCGGCGCGTTAATGCCTCATGAAGTTGAGGCAATTGCGGCTCGTGTCGGCTGCCTGGGCTGCAGGACGCGTTCAGGACGTGCGCTCGCGTCTTGGCCCATGCAGCCATGCCCTCTCATGGTCGGCCCACGCCGCTTGGCCCCAACGCCGTCAAATCTGCCTTCAGGTCTCAACGCCGGAACCTGCGTGTGTCGAGTGGGCTTGACGGGGACCAAGATTTGCGACAATGCGGGTTTGTGCAAAACCTTGCGCATGCCATCGCGCTCGCGCTTGTCACAATCTCACTTTGAACGGAAGACTCCATGAATCTGATTTCGATCGCGCACGCTCAGGGCGCTGCGGCACAGGCGGGCCCCGAATCCACACTGGTGAGCCTGCTCCCTATCGTGGTGATGTTCGTCATCCTCTATTTCGTGATGATCCGCCCACAGATGAAGCGCCAGAAAGACGTCAAGGCCATGATCGAGGCGCTTGCAAAAGGCGACGAAGTGGTGACAACCGGCGGGTTGGTGGGGCGCGTGACGAAAGTTGGTGACAACTACATTAGCCTCGAAGTGGCCGACAAGCTGGAAGTTCAGGTGCAGCGCTCCGCAGTCAGCACCGTCCTACCCAAAGGCAGCGTCAAGCTTGCCTGAAGCGTCGACATCGCGCGCTGGGTTCACCTGCGTAGCGTGCATCGCACCCGGCGCAGCCGCATGCTGCCATTCCAATGATGCCATCACGGCTGGCCTCGGCCGCCTGAGTCCGACATGAACCGTTACCCGCTTTGGAAATACCTCATCATGGCCGCCGTGCTCGTGGTGGGGTTCGTGTATGCGTTGCCCAATTTCTACGGCGAGGCTCCGGCCGTGCAGATCACGTCTGCCCATCCAGGGCGCGACTTGCCAAATGCGGCGTTGCTCGGCCAAGGCACGCAGGCGCTGAAGGTGGCTGGCATCGAGCCCGTGCGGGGCTTCATCAGCGACTCCACGCTGAATTTCAGCTTTGCCACGACCGAAATACAGCTCAAGGCACGTGACATCCTGGCCCACGCACTCAATCCCAACCGCGACAACCCGAACTACATCGTGGCGGTCAACCTGCTGAGCCTGTCGCCGGCCTGGTTAACCGATCTGCACGCATTTCCCATGTATCTTGGCTTGGACCTTCGTGGTGGGGTCCACTTTCTCTTGCAGGTGGACATGCAGGCGGCCATCCAGAAAAAGCTGGACTCCATCGATGGCGAGCTGAAATCCGCGCTGCGCGACAAGGACGTGCGATACAGCGAGTTGCACCGCGTTGGCGACACCGTGCAACTTGACTTCCGCGACCCCGAAATGTTTCGCGCGGCGCAACCCATCGTGAAGGCAATCGCCGGGGACTCCATCATCACCAGCGAGCCATCGGCAGCCGGCGGCACCTTCAGCATCAAGCTCAGCCCCCAAACCATCCAGCAAACCGAAACCTACGCCATCAAGCAAAACATCACCACGCTGCACAACCGCATCAATGAACTGGGTGTTGCAGAGCCTGTGATCCAGCAACAGGGATCCGACCGCGTGGTGGTGGAACTGCCTGGAATCCAGGACACGGCGCGTGCGAAGGATATCCTGGGCCGCACCGCGTCACTCGAAGTGCGGATGGTGGACGACAGTCCCGAAGCGCAGGCTGCCCTGGTCAGCGGCGGGCCGGCGCCCGCGGGCGACCAGAAACTCTACGATCGTTCCGGTAACGCACTGATGGTCAAGAAGGACGTGCTGCTCACCGGACAGAACCTCACGGACGCGCAAACCGGCTTTGACCCGCAAAACAACCAGCCCGCCGTGTTTCTCACGCTGGATTCTCGGGGCTCGCGCATCTTCCGTGACGTCACCCGAGCCAACATCGGCAAGCGCACGGCCATGGTGCTGATCGACCGCCACCGCGCCGAGGTTGTGACGGCTCCAGTCATCCGTAGCGAAATCGCTGGCGGCCGCGTGCAGATCTCCGGCAGCATGACGGTGCCCGAAGCCAATGACATTGCGCTGCTGCTGCGCGCCGGTGCTTTGGCAGCGCCCATGCAGATCATCGAGGAACGCACCGTCGGCCCCAGTCTCGGCCAGCAGAATATCGCGCAAGGCTTCCACTCTGTGACGTGGGGTTTCCTCGCGATCGTCGCGTTTATGTGTGTGTATTACATGCTCTTCGGGGCCGTGTCCTCGATCGCGCTGGCGGTCAATCTCATGTTGCTCATCGCGCTGCTGTCCATGCTGCAGGCCACCCTGACGCTACCTGGCATCGCAGCCATGGCATTGGCGCTGGGCATGGCCATTGACTCGAACGTCTTGATCAACGAGCGCATCCGCGAGGAGTTGCGCAACGGCGCGAACCCTCAGGCGGCCATTGCCACGGGCTATGAGCGGGCCTGGGCGACCATTCTCGACTCCAATGTGACCACGCTGATCGCTGGTCTTGCCCTGCTCATCTTCGGCTCTGGCGCAGTGCGTGGCTTTGCGGTCGTGCACGTCCTGGGCATTCTGACCTCGATGTTCTCGGCCGTGTTCTTCTCGCGCGGATTGGTCAACCTGTGGTACGGACGCAAGCGCAGATTGCAGTCGGTGTCGATCGGGCAGATCTGGAAGCCTGAGGCCGTCGCAGTCAAATCTTCAGCCAAGCGCTGAGCGCCACCACCTGGAGCCACTGATGGAATTTTTCCGCATCCGGCGCGATATCCCGTTTATGCGCTTTGCGCCGGTGTTTAACATCGTCTCGGCGCTGATGTTCGTCGCTGCCGTCTTCTTCATCTTCAACCGTGGGCTGCACCTGTCCATCGAATTCACCGGCGGCACCGTGATGGAGGTTGGCTACCCGCAAGCTGCCAATCTCGACAGCATCCGCGGCGACGTGTCGAAACTCGGCTACGGCGACGTTCAGGTGCAAACCTTTGGCAACGCACAGGACGTGGTCATCCGCCTTCCGCTACGCGAAGGCCAGACGAGCGTGCAGCAAAGCGACAAGGTCCTTGCCGC
>JAGWOZ010000040.1 GCA_028870715.1 Betaproteobacteria bacterium
AGCACTGAGGTGTACTGGAGGCACGAGCGCAACGCCAAGAGCATTGAGCCGTGATCAACGTTTTTCCTACGCCCCTGATCCGCACCGAGGCCGTGCCTGCACAACGACGATTCGGGCACGCGGCTTTTCAAATGCCGGGCGCTTGGGTCCGGCGACTGCTTTCAGCAATACTTCGACACGTGCCCCACACTTCGGCTTCATGCGGATCTGGCATGCTCAAGGCCTGCGTCGTCGCGCCGCGATGCGGCTCTGGCATCCCCTCAAAAACCGACGTGGACGGGCGTGGTCGGAGAATGTGCCTGAGTTTCGCCTGACCCCACGCAACCATCATTCCGTCCCCAGCACGCCCCATCCATGACTCCATCCGGCCCTGGCCCCCATTCCACTCCAACTTCTGTCATGCCTTCAACGGCGCGTCGCTGGCGTTGGTTTCTTGCATTGGCGGCAACGGTCCTGGGTCTGTTCCTTTGGTGGCGGCTTGGCGAAGTCAGTCATGCGCAGAAAGGCCCCGCGGCTCTGATGGGCAAGCAGCCTGCGCAGCCGGTGACGGCTTCTGTTGCTCGCGCGCAGCCGCTGCCGGTGTGGCTGAGCGCGCTGGGTACTGTCACGCCGCGCAGCCTGGTGAATGTAATGCCACGCGTAAGCGGCTTGCTTCAAAGCGTGGATTACAAACAGGGGCAGATGGTCAGGACAGGGCAATTGCTCGCGCAAATCGATCCGCGACCGTTCCAGATCGCCGTGGAGCAGGCGAAAGCGCAGATGGAGCAAACGGCGGCGCAACTCGCTGGGGCCGAGGGAGACCTTGCCCGCTACGAGACCCTGCTCAAGCAGGATTCGATTGCTGCGCAGCAGGTGTCGGATCAGCGTGCAGCCGTCGCCCAATACAAGGCCACGCTGGATGTGAACAAGGCGGCGTTGGATAACGCGCAGCTGCAACTCGCCTGGACGCGCATCACGGCTCCTGTGTCGGGCCTAGCGGGTCTGCGCCCGGTGGACGCGGGAAACATGGTGACCACGTCTGGCGCTGTTGGCGCTGGCAATACTTCCGGTACGACGACCGGCAGTGCCACGCCGATTGCCACGATCGCTCAGGTCCAGCCGGTCGATGTGACGTTCGCTGTGCCGCAGCAGGAGATCGGTGAGGTGGTGGGCCAGCTCATGAGGGGGGCGTCGCTGACGGCACAGGCCTGGGATGCGCGCAATACGAAGGTCTTGGCAATTGGCAAACTGGTCGCAGCGGACAACCAGATCAACACCGCAACGGGTACGTTGAATCTGCGTGCCGAATTCGACAACAAGGACATGACGCTGTATCCCAACCAGTTCGTCAACGTGCGCCTGCTGGTGCGAACCATTGCCCATGCGGTGGTGGTGCCAACGACGGCGGTGGCCGTGGGCGCTCCCGGGACCTATGTGTACGTGGTCGGCGCCGGGGACAAGGTGGCCTTGCGCAAAGTGAGCACCGGCGCCACCGACGGCAACCTCACCGAGATCCTCTCCGGGCTTCAGCCCGGGGAGCGCGTCGTGACGGATGGTCTGGACCGCTTGCGCGATGGCCGGGAGGTCAAGGTGGTGCAAGCGCAGGCGAACCTTCCCGGTGGCGGCGTGTCGCGGCCGCAAAAAGCCCTCAGTCGAGCCGGTGAGCGGGCAAGGTCGGCGGCGGCCAGCGGAGCACGGTGAGCATGCACGAGGTGGCCCAAGACGACGAGTCCTCGTTGCATCAGGAGCCGGCAGACCCCAACGCAGGGCGTCGGGGCCCCTCGCGCCTGTTTATCCTGCGACCCATCGCCACCACGCTTTTGATGATCGCGGTGCTGGTGGCAGGCTTTGTTGGCTACAGGCTCTTGCCGCAAGCGGCACTGCCCGAGGTCGACTACCCGACGATCCAGGTCACCACGCTTTACCCCGGCGCCAGCCCGGATGTGATGACATCGTCGGTCACCTCGCCGCTGGAGCGCCAATTCGGGCAGATGCCAGGGCTGGCGCAGATGTGGTCCGTGAGTTCAGGCGGGGCGTCGGTCATCACGCTGCGCTTCGAGCTTTCCCTCTCGCTCGACGTGGCCGAGCAAGAGGTGCAAGCGGCCATCAATGCTGCCAGCAGCCTCTTGCCGTCGGATTTGCCGCAGCCGCCGATCTACGCGAAGGTCAACCCTGCTGACGCTCCCGTCATTACGCTGGGACTGACGTCGGGCTCGCTACCCCTGACCACGCTGTATGACTTGGCCGACACGCGACTGAGCCAGAAGCTTTCACAGGTCTCGGGTGTGGGTCTTGTTACGTTGTCTGGCGGACATAAGCCGGCGGTGCGCGTGAGTGTGAATGCGCCGGCGCTTGCCGCCCTCGGGCTAAGTCTCGACAGCATCCGCAGCGCCATTGCCGGGGCCAATGTCAACACGCCCAAGGGCAGCATCGATGGGCTGCAGCAGTCGTTCACGATCGACGCCAACGACCAATTGCAGACGCCTGAACAGTATCGGCAGACCATCATCGCGTACAAGGCCGGGTCTCCAGTGCGTCTGGGCGATGTGGCAACGATTGGCACGGGCCCGGAAAACGCCTGGCAGGCGGCGATGGTGAATGGCAGGCCGGGCATCGTCATCAACGTGCAGCGTCAGCCCGGAGCCAATGTCATCCAGGTGGTGGACAGCATCCACAAGCTGATACCCAGCCTGCAGCAGCAGTTGCCGGCCGCAGCTCAGTTGTCGGTGCTGTCGGACCGCACGGTGACGATACGCGCAGCTATTTCCGACGTGAGCTTCGAGCTCCTGCTCTCGGTGCTGCTCGTGGTGGCCGTGATCTTCATCTTCCTGCGCAGCGGGCGTGCCACGTTTATTCCGGCCACTGCAGTGCCTTTGGCGCTGGTGGGCACGTTCGGGGCGATGTACCTGTTCGGGTTTTCGATCAACACGCTGACACTGATGGCATTGACCATCGCCACCGGTTTCGTGGTCGATGACGCCATCGTGATGATCGAGAACATCGCCCGCTACATCGAGGCGGGTGAGCCTCCGCTGCAGGCTGCGCTCAAAGGCGCGGCGCAGATCGGGTTCACCATCATCTCGCTGACATTCTCCCTGATCGCCGTGCTCATTCCACTGCTGTTCATGGGCGACGTCGTGGGCCGGCTATTCCGCGAGTTCGCCATCACGCTGGCGGTGGCGATCGTGATTTCGGCGGCGGTGTCCCTGACCTTCACACCGATGCTGTCAGCGCGGCTTCTGCGTCGTGTGCCGGAAAACAAGCAGGGACGTCTGTTCCGCGCCAGTGGCCGGGCGTTCGATCAATTGGGCGACGGCTACGCGCGCGCGCTTTCCTGGGTTCTTGGCCACCAGGCCCTCATCCTGCTCTTGGCGGTGGGCACACTGCTGCTGACCGTGGTCCTGTACATCACGATTCCGAAGGGCTTTTTCCCGGTCCAGGACACCGGGCTGATCCAGGCTACCACGGTGGCGCCGCAGGACGCTTCCTTCAACGCCATGACGCGGCGCCAGCAGGCCCTGGTCGACGCGCTCTTGCGCGATCCCGCGGTGGCGAGCATTTCCTCGGTGGTTGGTATCGATGGCGTCAATACCACCATGAACACAGGCCGCCTGCTCATCAATCTCAAACCGCTGAATGAGCGCGTGCTGCGCGTGGCGCCGATCATCCAGCGGCTGGCTAATCGCGCGGCCAGCGTCGAAGGCATTCGCGCGTACATGCAGCCGGTACAAGACCTGACCATCGACGACATCCCCAGTCGCTATCCGTACCAGTTCAGCCTGGCGGCGACCAGCCAGACCCAGCTTGCAGCGGCTAACGCTTCGCTCATGAATCGCTTGCGTGGTTTGCCGCAGCTCGCGGGGCTTACCAGCGATTTGCAGGACCAGGGTTTGCAGGCCTTCGTGGACGTGGATCGCGCAGCCGCCGCGCGATTGGGTGTCACGATGAGCGCTGTGGACAGCGCCCTGTACAACGCCTTCGGGCAACGCCTGGTGTCCACCATCTTCACCCAGTCAGCACAATACCGCGTCGTGCTGGGCATGGACAAGACGGGCGCGGGCGGCCTTGCGGCGCTGGACGGTGTGTATCTGACATCAAGCGGCGGCCAAGCGGTCCCGCTGCTGAGCATTGCCCACGTCGAGCAACGCGCAACACCCTTGGCCGTGGACCACCTCGGCCAGTTTCCCGCGGCGCTGATCTCGTTCCAGCTGGCCTCTGGCGCATCGCTTGGCGAGGCGGTGAGCGCCATTGAAGGTGCTGCGCGCGCCGCGCAGTTGCCCCCGTCGGTGGCCATCGGCTTTCAGGGTGCGGCCAGCGCGTTCCAGGCGGCTCTGTCCAACCAGTTGTGGCTGCTGTTGGCGGCGGTTGCCACGATGTACATCGTGCTGGGCGTGCTCTATGAAAGCTACATCCATCCGATCACGATCCTGTCCACCTTGCCCTCGGCGGGAATCGGCGCATTGCTGGCCCTCATGGGCACCGGGCACAACCTGACAGTGATCGCCATCATCGGCATCATTCTTCTCATCGGCATCGTGCAGAAGAACGCGATCCTGATGGTGGACTTCGCGCTTGACGCGCAGCGCAACCAAGGGATGGCGCCCGAGGCTGCAATGGTGCAGGCCGCGCGCCTGCGCCTGCGACCCATTCTGATGACCACCTTTGCGGCACTGTTCGGCGCCGTACCGCTTGTGGTGGGTGGAGGCATGGGGGCCGAGTTGCGCCAGCCGCTGGGTATCACGCTGGTGGGTGGTTTGCTGCTCTCGCAACTGCTCACCCTGTTCACCACCCCGGTGATCTATCTCGCATTTGACCGCATGGCCCGGCGCACGGCGGCTTGGAAGGCGCGGCATTTTGGCGCGCCCGGCGACGTAGCCGGCGAGGGCGGGGCGTGAACCTCTCGGCCCCGTTCATTCGGCGCTCGGTGGGTACGAGCCTGCTGGCGCTTGCGGTTCTCCTGGCCGGCATCATCGCTTTTCGGCTGCTGCCGGTGGCGCCGCTGCCGCAGGTGGACTTCCCGACGATCACGGTTCAGGCCAATATGGCGGGGGCCAGCCCGGAGGTCATGGCGGCAACGGTGGCCACTCCGCTGGAGCGCTCACTCGGGACGATCGCCGGCATCGCACAGATGACGTCGAGCAGCACGCTGGGCTCCACGCGGGTCATCCTGCAGTTTGACCTGTCAAAGGACATCAACAGCGCAGCCAGGCAGGTGCAGGCGGCCATCAACGCATCGTTGCCACTGCTCCCCACAGGACTGACGGGAAACCCGACATACCGCAAGGTCAACCCGGCCGATGCGCCAATCATGATCATCTCGCTCACGTCCAGGAACCTGACGCGCGGCCAGATGTACGACGCAGCGTCCACGATCCTGGCGCAGAAGATCTCGCAGCTTTCAGGCATCGGTCAGGTCAACGTTGGCGGTTCTGCGTTGCCGGCTGTGCGTGTGGAGCTGGACCTGCCTCGCATCAACGGCATGGGCTTGGGGCTGGAGCAGATCCGCCAAGCCATCGCGGCTGCCAATGTGGACACGCCCAAGGGCGCAGTCGATAGTGCCAACCACCGTTGGCAGATCGGCACCAATGATCAGATCAGCCTTCCAGCGCAATATCAGCGCATCGTTGTTGGCTATAAGAACGGCGCGCCCATTCGGCTCGATGACGTGGCGCAGGTTGCAGAAGGCCTGCAAAACAATCAGAACATGGGTCTGGCAAATGGTGAGCAAGCGGTATTGCTGATCATTTTTCGCCAGCCAGGCGCCAACATCATCAGCGCTGTGGAAGGCGTGAAGGCGGCCTTGCCGCAGCTCGAAGCCTCCATTCCCGCCGGCATCGATGTGCGCATCATGTCCGACCGCACAACCACCATTCGCGCGTCGCTCGACGAGGTCGAGAATACCCTTCTGCTTGGGGTGATCCTGGTTGTGGGTGTGGTCTGGTTGTTTCTGCGGGACTGGCGCGCCACGCTGATCCCGGCGCTCGCGGTCCCGTTGTCGCTGGTGGGCACGTTCGCCGCGATGTGGCTGCTTGACTACTCGCTCGACAATCTGTCCTTGATGGCCCTGATTGTTGCCACAGGCTTCGTGGTGGATGACGCGATCGTTGTGCTGGAGAACATCATGCGTCACGTCGAGGCCGGGATGCGCCCACTTGACGCGGCCTTGAAGGGCGCGCGCGAGGTTGGCTTCACGGTGCTCTCGATGAGTCTTTCGCTCATTGCCGTATTCCTGCCGGTGCTGTTCATGGGTGGGATCGTCGGGCGCCTGTTTCATGAATTCGCCGTCACGTTGTCGGTCGCCATCGCCATCTCGCTTGTGGTTTCACTGACGGTGACGCCGATGCTGGCCTCGCGTTGGCTGCGCCCGCATCGTGGCGGCGGGGGCGAGGCGGGTCAGCCACCAGGGCGCCTGGCACGCAGCTGGGAAGCGATTCATCGCGGATACGCGCACAGCCTTCAGCGAGCGTTGGCGCATCCCAAGATCATGCTCCTGGTGTTCTTTTCCACGATTGGCCTGAGCGTCTATCTCTATGCCGTGGTGCCCAAAGGATTTTTTCCGATTCAGGACACGGGACTTCTGGTGGGCTCGGTGCAGGCCGACCAATCGATTTCGTTCCAGGATATGAGCAGGAAGCTCGAAGCCATCGTGGGCATCGTGCGCCGGAATGCAGGGGTGCAAAACGTCCTGGCTTTCACGGGCGGTGGGACGACCAACAGTGGTTTTATGTTCATGCAGCTCAAGCCGATCGATGAACGCAAGGGCGTGCAGACCATCATCGTCCAACTGCGCAAGGCGTTGGCAAATGTGCCCGGCGCGCAGACGTTCATGTTCCCGGTACAGGACATCCGCGCAGGCGGCAGGCCATCGGCGGCTTTGTACGAATACACGCTGCAGGCTTCCGACTTGAATGCCCTGCGCGAGTGGGAGCCCAAGGTGCTGGCGGCGTTCAAGCGCATCCCCGGCATGAATGACGTCAATACGGATCAGCTGGCCAGCGGCCTGCAGCTCAGACTGGTGCTCGACCGGGCTGCAGCCGCGCGGTCTGGAATTCCCATCGCCACCATTGACCAGACCCTGAACGATGCGTTCGGCCAGCGGCTTGTGTCCACCATCTACGCTCCGCTGAACCAGTACCGCGTGGTCATGGAGGCGGCCCAGCAGTACCAGCAAAGCGCATCTGCGCTTCAAGACATCTATGTGGTGGGCAGCAACGGCAATCGGGTGCCGCTATCGGCCTTGGCACATTTCGAGCTCTCCAACACCCCCCTTGCGGTCAACCACCAAGGCCTGTTTGTCTCGTCAACCATCTCCTTCAACCTGGACAAGGGCATTGCACTCAGCCAGATCCAGGGCAAGATCGACCAGGCGATGGCCGAAATCAGCCTTCCGTCAGATATTCACGGCGGCTTTCAAGGAACGGCCCAGTTGTTTTCCGACACGTTGAAGAATCAGCCGTTGTTCATCATGGCTGCGATCTTCGCCATCTACATCGTGCTGGGTATTCTGTATGAAAGCACGCTGCATCCGCTGACAATCCTGTCCACCCTGCCGCCTGCCGGCGTGGGTGCGGTGTTGGCGCTCATGCTGTTTCATACCGAGTTTTCCATCATCGCGCTGATTGGCGTGTTCCTGCTCATCGGCATCGTGAAGAAGAATGCCATCCTGATGGTTGACTTTGCCTTGCAGGTGGAGCGCGAGCACGGCGCGGAGCCCCGCGACGCCATTTTTCAGGCCGCCACGCTGCGTTTGCGCCCGATTCTGATGACGACGCTTGCTGCATTGGGCACCGCGCTGCCCCTGGCATTCATCACGGGTAACGGCGCGGAGCTCCGGCAGCCGCTGGGCATCGCCATTGCGGGCGGCTTGCTCGTGAGTCAAGCGCTGACGCTATACACCACGCCGGTCATCTACCTCGAGCTCGACAGCCTGCGCCGCTGGACGCTGCGCCGCTTTGGCCGAAGTGGCCATCCGATGCCGATCGACACGCCGATCTGACCACCATGTCCACGACCCGTATTCCTAAGTGTTTGTCCCGCTCAGCAAGCCTGGTGCAGGCGCTGCGCCGCTCGAGCCCTCGTGAAAAGGGTGCACCCGTTCGCCGATCCCGGCTTGTCGTCGGTGCGGTAGGGGTCTTGCTGCTGTGCGCATGCGCCGCGGCGCCGCCCGAACCGCCCGTCAAGGTGGCGATGCCCGCGGACTATGCACAGGCGCAAGGCGATTGGGCACCGGCGCAACACTTGGCGGCGGCGCCGCGAGGTCCCTGGTGGGAGGTGTTCGGCGACCCGGTGCTGAACCAGCTCGAAGCCCAAGTCGCGCAGCGCAACCGGAGCTTGGCGGCGCAACTGGCCGCCTACGACCAGGCCCGCGCCGCGATCGCGCAGGCGCAGGCTGCTTACTACCCGACGCTTTCCGCTGGGGCGGCCGCCACGCGCTCCAAATCCGCGAGCAGCAGCACCAGCGTTGCTGTGCCGGGGCGTATCGGCAACGCCGTCAGTGCCTCGGCCACAGCGACTTGGGAGCCGGACCTGTGGGGCAAGGTCCGCCTTCAGGTGCAGGCGAACCGGGCCAGCGCCGAGGCCAGCGCTGCCACCTTGCGCAACACCATGCTGAGCCTGCAGGGCAGTCTGGCTCAGAGCTATCTTCAACTGCGCACCGTGGACGCCCAGTTGGGCTTGGCGCAAAACACGGTCAGGGCGTATGCGCACGCCCTGCGTCTTACCGAGAACCGCTACAAGGCCGGGGTGGACACGCCCGCTGACCTGGCCTCAGCAAAGACCCAATGGCTGCAGGCGCAGACCAGTCTTACGGACTTTGGCGTGGCCCGCGCACAGCTGCAAAATGCCGTGGCTGTTCTCGTGGGCACGTCGCCAAGTGATTTCGCGCTGCCAGCAGACGGCGTCATGCCCGTTGTGCCCGTGATCCCGCCGGGTATTCCCTCGCAATTGCTGCAGCGGCGGCCTGATCTGGCTGCTGCGCAGGCACAGGTCGAGGCGGCCAATGCGCAAATCGGCGTCGCGCAGACCGCTTGGTTCCCCAACCTGACGCTGTCGGCGCAAGCGGGCAGCCAGGCTGCGCGCGTCGCCGACCTGTTCTCGGTGCCATCGCTCTTCTGGTCCCTGGGTCCGAGTCTTGCTGCGACGCTGTTCGACGGCGGGTTGCGCCGCGCGCAGGTTGCGTCCAGCCAGGCGGCTTACCGCCAGACGGTCGCCAACTACCGACAGAATGTACTGAGCGCGTTGCAACAGGTGGAAGACAACCTGGCCGCCCAGCGCATCCTTGCAAAGGAGGCGCAGCAGCAGGCGCTGGTGGTGCAGGCAGCCGACGTGTCGTTGCGGCTGGCCGAGAATCAATACAAGGCCGGTACGGCGCCGTATCTCAATGTCATTACCGCTCAGACCACAGCAACCGGCGCGCGCAATGCCCAGATCGTCTTGCTGAATCGTCGCTACGCTGCGGCGGTTGCGCTGATTCAGGCCCTTGGCGGCGGCTGGGGCGAGACATCCGACGAGGCTCTGGGTTCTTTGCCAGGCGGTGCCCCCGCCGTTGTGAAGCGCGCTCGCTGAGGGTGGGCGAAGCGGCGCAGTTCGCGCTACGCTTGCTGGCGCGGGGATTCGCCTCGCTGCAAGCGAACGCCACATGGCGACTGTCACATAGGCCCCGGAATCATTAAACAGGTGATTGGATGATTGATGGCCGTGCCCTGATGCCGTCTTTGCGGCTCCCGCGTTGTCCGCTCGTCCTCATCCGGGTGCCCCACCGCGATGTCCTGGGCGTTCTCAATGGCATGGTTCCGTGGTGCAAAGCCCCCTGCCGATTTGAGAGCGCGGTGCCCCGGAGCGCAATCCAGGGGGGCAAGCCGGGCTGCTGGACCGGCACCATACGCGGGGCCAGCATTTCGCCGTATGGGTGCACCGCAAGCCGGGTCCGCAACGCTGCCGTTGCGCTCACCACGCCAGGCACGCACCATGCTCAACTGGCGCCACCGGTCCTTTGTCGCGATGAGTCCCCCCGATTCCGTTGAGCCCCTGCCCGGCGTCTCGCCGCTTGAACCAAGCGAACCCGGACCACCAGGCACGGCCGAACACGCTGTGCCCTGGAGCCGCTTCGTGCAATTGTTCACGGCCGTGATGCTGCCGATTTTTCTGGCGGCGGTGGACCAGACACTGCTGGCAACGGCGACTCCGGCGATCGCGCGCGACCTTGGCGACTTGCGTGACACAGCGTGGATTGCGGTGGGCTATCTGCTGTCGTCCACCATCATGGCACCGCTTTATGGGCGCCTGGGTGACCGATACGGGCGCCGTGATGCGTTGGTTGCGGCGCTTGGGCTGTTCGCTGTGGGCTCGGCTGCCTGCATGGCGAGCCAGGGGATGTGGTGGCTGATTGCCTCGCGCATGCTGCAGGGCTTGGGCGGAGGCGGGTTGATGGTGATGAGCCAAGCCCTGATTGGCGAGGTGGTGCCGCCGCGCCAGCGCCCCCGGTTTCAAGCGTATTTCGGCGTGGTGTTTGTGCTCGCCAGTGTTGCGGGTCCGGTTGTGGGCGGGCTGGTCGTCAGCCGGTTCAGCTGGCGCTGGCTGTTTGCCGTGAACCTGCCACTTGCCGCCCTCGCGGCCTGGCGCGTGCTGCGATTGGCGAAGAGTCCCCGTCACGCGGTTCCAGGTCAAAGTCATGATGCGCTGGGCGTTGTGCTCTTCGCGGGCATGGCCGGGCTCGCGTTGTTGTGGCTGACGCTGGCAGGCCACCGCTTCCCGTGGGTTTCCGCGCCAAGCCTGGCAATGGCAGGCTTGGCCGTCGTCCTGGGTGCGCTTCTTGTGCGGCGCGAGCGCAGCCAGACCCATCCTTTTTTGCCGCTTGAGTTGCTGCGCATTCCCGCGATTGCCTGGACGAGCCTGACGGTCACCTTGTTCGCAGCCAGCATGTTCGCATTGGTGTTTTTTCTGCCGGTCTATCTGCAACTCGGCAAGCATGGCAACGCTGCGCATGCAGGGCTGCTCTTGCTGCCACTCACAGCGGGGCTGGTCCTTGGATCCAACCTCACCGGGCGGCTCGTGGCGTATACGGGCCGCCCAGACCAGCCGCCACGCTACGGTCTTGTCCTGGCAGCGTTGGCCCTGCTTGTGCTGGGCCTGCTTCCGGGAGGAAGCTGGACTGTGGGCGTCCTTGGTGTCGTTGCCGGTCTTGGATTTGGCACCGTCATGCCGACTTCGCAACTCGTGATTCAGACCGTGGCCGGGCGCACCCGACTGGGGGCTGCAGCGGCAACCGTCTCCTTGGCCAGGTCGGTCGGGGCTTCGGTGGGCACGGCTGTGTTCGGTGCGTTGGTGTTTGGCCTGGCCTCGACGGCCGAGTTGCAGGCGGCCCTGAGCGGCGTCAGCGAGCAGGCCACGCTGCAGGTGGTCCACGCCTTTCATCTCACGTTCATGGCCGCTGGCGCACTCACGCTTGTTGCCGCATGGTCGTCGACACGTGTGCCTCGCATTGAGCTCTAAGTGCGCCCGAACTCGCCCGGCCCGCAGCGGCTTGTGCACAGGCACGTCCATCCATCGAAGGTGATGGCCCCGGCGCTTGCCCATGGCCATGTCGATTCTGGGCACTCGCTACCCCATGGGTTGGTGTGCCGCGTCGTGCTGTCAGAATGGGGCCTGTTTTCAAGTCACACCTCGCCACAATGCAAGATCTCGCAGCACTCCAAGCCTTTGCCATTCCTGGTCAGTTGAGCTTTCGCAGCGGCCCTGGTGGACTGCTTTTCGCGGACATCGAGAATTCGGGTGGCATGGCCAGCGTGTGCATGCAGGGAGCGCACTGCACAACCTTTTGCCCGAAGGCGCAGACCGAACCCATGTTGTGGCTGTCGGAAGCGGCGCGCTTTGCCCAGGGGCGTTCAATCCGCGGCGGTGTGCCCATATGCTGGCCTTGGTTCGGCGCGCATCCCACGGAAGCGGCATTCCCGGCCCACGGATTTGCGCGTACCGTAGCCTGGGATGTGATCGACAGCGGTGGGGGGCAGGGCGTGACCGAGCTCTGGCTTCGGTTGCCGCGAAGCGACATCATCCCGAGGCAATGGCCGCATGACACACCGGTTGACCTGTGCATTCGCGTTGCCGACACGCTTGAGATCGCTCTGACAACCCGCAACGTAACGGCCATCCCGCGATCGGTGAGCGAGGCCTTTCATGCCTATTTTTTTGTTGGTGACATCGCCGAAGTCGAGTTGGATGGGCTGCGAGGCTGCACTTATCTAGACAAGACTGAGGGCTTTGCGCGTAAACGGCAAGACGCGCCGCTGCGCTTCGGCGGCAAGATTGATCGCGTTTACGTCAATGCGTGGGGCGAGTGCGCCATTGTCGACTCGCGCCTGCGCCGCCGCATCCGTATCGCCAAGCAGGGGTCGGCCTCCACGGTCGTTTGGAGCCCTGGGCACGACAAGGCTGCGGCCCTGGGGGACTTCACCCCGACGGGTTGGCGCAGCATGCTGTGCGTTGAGTCTGCCAACGCAGCCGACGATATCCTCACGCTCAACCCCGGGTGCACGCATCGCCTGGCGGTGCGCTATAGCGTCGAGCGAGCATAGGCGGGGCGCCTCACTCAGTCTCCTGTTGCACCCACCGAGCAGCCTTTTCGGCAATCATCAGTGTCGGACTGTTGATGTTGCCACTGGGGATGGTTGGCATCACCCCCGCATCAATGACCCGCAGCCCGAGGATGTGGCCACCGCGCCCGTCGCGCACGCGCAGGCGCGTATCGACGACGGCCTGTGCATCGTCCGCACGCCCCATACGCGTCGTGCCTGCGGGGTGGAAGATGGTCGTGGCGATGTCTCCAGCCAGATGCGCGAGTTCTTCGTCGGTCTGAAACTGCAGCCCGGGCTTGAACTCCTGCGGATGAAACGGGGCCAGCGCCGGCTGCTCGACAATGCGACGGGTCAGCCGCAGGCTGTCGGCGGCCACCTTGCGGTCTTCGTCGGTACTGAGGTAATTGGGGGAAATCGCCGGCGCGTCCTGAAAGCGGGGGCTGCGGATGCGCACGCTGCCGCGGCTGCTGGGGTTGAGGTTGCACACGCTTGCCGTAAATGCGTCGAATCGGTGAAGCGGTTCGCCAAAGGCGTCAAGACTCAGCGGCTGCACGTGGTACTGGATATTCGGATGGAGGTATTGCGGGCTGCTGCGGGTGAACACGCCAAGCTGGCTGGGCGCCATGCTCATCGGGCCGGTGCGCCGCAGCGCGTACTCCAACCCAATCATCGCCTTGCCCCAAGCGCTCGCAGCACGCGTGTTCAAGGTGCGTGTGCCTTGTACCTTGAACACCGCCCGGATCTGCAGATGATCCTGGAGATTGGCCCCCACGCCCTGCAGATCCACCAGAGGGACGATGCCATGCTGTTGCAGCAGCTCGCCGGGCCCGATGCCCGAGAGCTGAAGGATCTGCGGTGAGCCGATGCTGCCTGCGCTGAGAATGACGCCGGCGCGCGCGTGCGCGGTGACCATCTCTTGCCCGGTCCATACCTGCACCCCGCTGCAGCGTTGTTTGCCGTCGGGCAGCGTGTCGACAAGCAAACGCGAAACCTGCGCGGAAGTCCAGAGCTCAAAGTTGGAGCGGCCGAAACAGGTCGGACGCAAGAACGCTTTGGCACTATTCCAGCGCCATCCATTTTTCTGGTTGACCTCAAAGTAGCTCACGCCCTCGTTGCTGCCGCTGTTGAAGTCCTCGGTCGGGGGTATGCCGGCTTGTTGGGCCGCTTGGGCGAAGGCGTCGAGAACGTCCCAGCGCAGGCGTTGCTTGTCCACGCGCCATTCCCCGCCGTGGCCATGAAGCGCCGCGAAGGCTGGATCGCTTTGCGTATCGAGCCGGTAGTGATCTTCGTGCGCTTTGAAGTCGGGCAAGCAGTTGTTCCAGCGCCAGGAATCGTCTCCAGTGAGCTCCGCCCATTGCTCGTAATCGCGCGCCTGGCCCCGCATATAAATCATGCCATTGATGCTGCTGCAACCGCCGAGAACCTTGCCGCGCGGGTAACGCAGAGTGCGACCATTCAGCCCAGGATCGGCTTCGGTTTGGTACAGCCAGTCGGTGCGCGGATTGCCGATGCAGTACAGGTAGCCCACCGGGATGTGAATCCAGTGGTAATCGTCCTTGCCGCCCGCTTCGATCAGCAGCACGGCTTTGCCGCCATTTGCGCTGAGGCGGTTGGCCAGCAAGCTGCCGGCAGTGCCGGCACCGACAATGATGTGATCGAAGGTGGTGTCAGGCATGGTGTAAGCACGGTATGCGCAGGCGCCGCGGCGGGGCTGGAGTTACTTCGACGTGGGCATGGCGAACTCTGCGCCTTTTGGCGTGCTTTGGGGCCAGCGCTGCATCACGCTCTTTTGCTTGGTGTAAAAGCGCACACCTTCCTCGCCATAGGCGTGCGTGTCGCCGAACAGACTGGCCTTCCAGCCGCCGAACCCGTGCCATGCCATGGGCACCGGAATCGGCACGTTGATTCCCACCATGCCTGCCTGCACGCGGCGTGAGAACTCACGCGCGACATGGCCGTCCCGGGTGAAGCAGGCCGTGCCATTGCCATAGGCGTGGGTGTTGACCAACTCGAGCGCAGCGGCGAAATCGGGCACGCGCACGCAGCTCAGAACCGGGCCGAAGATCTCTTCCTGATAAATGCGCATGGAGGGCGTCACGTTGTCAAACAGCGTTCCGCCAAGCCAGAATCCACCCTCGTACCCGTGCACGCGGTGGCTGCGACCATCAACAAGCAAGCTGGCACCCTGTGCCAAACCGGACTCGACATAGCCGGAAATGCGCTGCAGGGCCGCGGCGCTGACGATCGGACCCATCTCGGCATCGGCCTCCATGCCGTTTTTGATTTTGAGGGCGCGCGTGCGCTCGACGAGCCTCGGCATGATGGCGTCTGCAGCGTCTCCCACCAAGACCGCCACCGAAATGGCCATGCAGCGTTCACCGGCTGAGCCGAAGGCTGCGCCCACAAGCGCGTCCACAGCCTGATCGAGATCGGCGTCAGGCATGACCACCATATGGTTCTTCGCTCCTCCCAGGGCCTGCACACGCTTGCCCTGGCGTGCCGCTTCCTGGGCAATGTGGTGCGCCACCGGGGTCGAGCCAACGAAACTGACGGCCTTGACGTCGGGGTGCGACAGCAGGGCGTCAACGGCGACCTTGTCACCCTGCACGACGTTGAAGACCCCGTCAGGAAGTCCGGCCTGCGTCAGCAGTTCGGCCATGAACAGGCTCGGCGATGGGTCGATGGGGCTGGGCTTGAGCACGAACGTGTTGCCCGCAGCCAGCGCGACTGGAAACATCCAGCAGGGCACCATGCAGGGGAAGTTGAAGGGCGTGATCCCCGCCACCACGCCCAGGGGCTGCCTCATGGTCCAGTTATCGATGCCCGTGGAGACCTGCTCGGTGTAGTCCCCCTTGAGGAGTTGCGGTATGCCACAGGCGAATTCGATGATCTCGATGCCTCGTGTGACCTCGCCTTGCGCATCGGAAAAGACCTTGCCGTGTTCGGCGGTAATCATGGCCGCGATGGTGTCGCGATGCTGGTTCATCAGCTCCAGAAATCGCAACAGCACCCGTGCGCGGCGCACCGGGGGCGTGTCCGCCCATTTCGGGAAAGCCGCCTGCGCGGCGTGCACCGCCGCGCGCACGTCGGCGTCATCGGCCAGCAAGACCTGGCGGGCCACCGTGCCGGTGGCCGGGTTGAAGACCGGCTGCGTGCGTGGGGCCGTGCCCTGCACGGGCCGGCCGTCGATGTGATGCGCCACGGTGGCCGTGGCGGTGAAGGCTTCGGGTGCGCCCATGCAATTCTCCAGGTCATAAAGTGCGAATGATCTGAAGTCTAGGACTTGCACCAATGATTGAATAGAGCATTTACCTGACGACATTGTTCATTTTGATGAACAATAAGGGCGGGTTGCACAACCACAGACATTGCCAGGGAGCCCATCCATGACCAACAGCGTGCCTCCGCGCGACGATTCCCTTTGGCAGCAGGTGCATTGGTTAGGTGTGATCGCTGCTACGGGCAGCTTGACCGCAGCGGCGCAGCGCCTGGGCGTATCCAAGGCAGCTGTGAGCCAGCAACTCGCGCAGCTTGAGCGACGCATCAGTGTGCCGTTGGTCCGCAGAACCACGCGCGTGCTGCGCCTGACCGATGCTGGCCAGCGACTGGTTGACGAAACGACACCGGCCTTTGCGCAGATTGCGCACAGTGTGTCGGCCGTGCATGACCTTGCGGCCGCTCCGCGCGGTCTGGTGCGCGTCACGGCACCGGTGGCACTCGGGCGGCAGCATGTCACGCCACACCTGTTGCAGTTCCTGCGGCGCTATCCCGACATTCGCGCTGAACTTGAACTGTCGGACAGGCTGACCAATTTGCCGCAGGAAGGATTCGACCTGGCGATTCGACATGTGGCTGCGCCGCCCGAAAACCACGTGGCGTGGCAGCTGTGTCGCTCGCGTTCGCTGCTGGTGGCGAGCAGTGCCTATTTGCGCCGCCGCGGCATGCCCACGCACCCATCTGAGCTCGGCGGGCACGAATGCCTCACCTATCTGCGCTCCGGCGCGGCGTCGTGGATGTTCGAACGCGGAGGGCAAGCTGCCGATGGCGTCGATGCCGAGCGCGTCCGGGTGGCTGTCCAGGGCCCGCTTCGGGCCAACACCAGCGAGGTCTTGCGGGAGGCGGTGCTCGCGGGGTTGGGCATTGCGCTGGTGCCCGACTTCAGTATCGACACCGCGGCCTGCCGGGGGCGCTTGCGCCTGATCCTGCCAGAGTGGAGGCCCGTGGGATTCTTCGGGGAATCGATTTACGCCATTCGTCCCTGGAGCCCCACGACGCCTCGCGCAGTGCAGCTTCTGGTGGACCATCTGAGGTCTGCCTTGGCGGGGGGATTTGCCCCTGCTGTGGCGGCCTGAGCGACCACGCATCATGGGCGGTCGCCGCAGGACAAGGGCGGGGTGGATGTCAAGTCGACAAGGATCGCCTTGCGGTGGCGCGTCCCAAGGCGCTGTTCACGCACCGGTTTGCCGGCGCTTGATCGCAAAGGGCACTCTTCGATGCCAGGAAAGTGTGGCGCGCAGCACGCCAAAGCATGTTGGGCTGAGGCGCCTGCCTTGGCGCAACACGCGGGAGACGCCAAAGGGGATCCACGGGCTGGCACGACGGGGCAGCACAGCGCCTGCAGCTGCAAGCCAACGGCATCGGTGATGCGCGCTCGGGTGGGGGGCACAGATCGGGTCCGCAGGATCGGGCGACGCCACTGAGTCGTGCAAGACGGTATCCTGCCGTCCCAAGGCTGAACGCCGGCATCTTACGGAGAGCGTGATGAAAAAATGGGCACTCGTTACTGGCGCGTCGGGCGGCATCGGCCTGGAAATCGCGCGGGTACTGGCCGAGAAGGGCTACGCGCTGGTGTTGACAGCGCGGGGCGAAGACGCTCTCGGGCGACTGGCGCAGGCGCTGGAAAGGGAGCGCGGGGCGCATTGCTTGACTGTCGCGCTGGACCTCGGCGCGCCCGGCGGTGTCGATGCACTGGTGCGTTTTGTCGCTGAAGCCGGTGTGCAACCGAATGTGCTGGTGAACAACGCCGGGATGGGTGTGTACGGGCGTTTCGCCGATGTCGACCCCGAGCGCATTCAAGCCATGGTCGATCTCAACGTCGGTGCGCTCACCCGCTTGACCGCGTTGCTTCTGCCCGCAATGTTGAAGCATGGCGGGGGACGCATTTTGAATGTCGCGAGTACTGCGGCCTTCCAGCCGGGGCCGGGCATGGCCGTGTACTTCGCCAGCAAAGCCTATGTGCTGTCGCTGAGTGAGGCGCTGGATGTGGAACTGCGGCCTCGGGGCGTCACCGTCACGGTTCTTTGTCCTGGCGCGACGGACACGGGCTTTATGTCCAGCGCCCGAGCCGAGCGTTCGGCCTTGTTCAAGGGCCGCCGCCTGGCCAAGGCCAGGCACGTGGCGCAATACGGGGTGGCTGCAATGGAGCGCGGCCAGCGCGTTGCAGTTCATGGCCAGCTCAACCGCATCATGGCCCTTGGCGTGCGCTTCGCGCCAAGGCGCCTGGCGGCAGCGATGGCCGGGTGGATGGTGCGCGAGCTTTGAACTGCGCGGCTAGTCCCGAGCGTCGGCACGGGGCACGCTGGCGCCCGAAGCCGCCCCGCCGAGCGATGCAGAGTGCGCAGCGTCCCCGCAGACAGGGCACAGTGGGTTCCGGGCGATGCCAATGGTTTGAATGTCCATATCCAGCGCATCGACAAGCATCAGTCGCCCGGCCAGACTTTGACCGGCACCCGCCATGAGCTTGAGTGCTTCGGCTGCCTGCAAGCTCCCGACGATGCCCACCAAGGGGGCGAAGACGCCCATCACCGCACACCGGACTTCTTCGACCGCCGCATCAGGCGGAAAAAGGCAGGCGTAACAGGGTCCGCGCTCGCCATGGGGGGAGGGACGTGCATCGAACACACTGACTTGGCCATCGAACCGGATCGCCGCGCCACTGACGAGCGGTACCCCCTGTCGCACGCAAGCGGCGTTGAGGGCGTGGCGAGTGGCGAAGTTGTCGCTGCAATCGATTGCCACGGTAGCGTGCGCAACGAGATTGGCGAGCAAGGCGGCATCGGCGCGCGCTGACACGACGTCGACCCGGGCATGCGGGTTGATGGCATGCATGGCAGCGCGGGCCGATTCCACCTTGGGTTCACCCACGCGCGCCATGCTGTGCGCGATCTGGCGCTGCAGATTCGTGAGATCCACGGTGTCGTCGTCCACGAGGGTGATGCGCCCGACACCTGAACTTGCCAAGTACAGCACGACCGGAGAACCCAGCCCACCTGCTCCGATGACGAGCGCGTGGCTCGCAACGATCCGCTCCTGCCCCTCGACGCCGATGTCATCGAGCAGGATGTGGCGCGAGTATCGCAACAGATCGAAATCGTTCATGCGGTCAGCTATCCAGGCACCCTTCGGCTTGTGCATACGGCGGCGCCGCACGGAGCTGGCAACGGCGCATGCACAAGTCCCCGCGACACAGGGGGGAAGCGAATTCGTCCTTCGTCTCTTACTTGACGGCAGGCTTGGTTGTGGAGGGGGCCGCTGGCGGTTTTGCCGCTGAAGCCGCGGCGGAGCCGGCCATGGCCGCCTTGCCATTCTTCTCCGTCGCTTCGGCCACGAGCTTGGTGGTTACCACCGGTTTGCCCTGCAGGTAGTTCAGGGCTTGTTCCAACTGCCAGTCCTGCTTGCTGCCGTACTCGGGCAGTTTGGGGAACTTGTCCGGGTCCTTCTCGATTTGCGCCTCGAGCAGGCGGCGCGCCTCCTCCTGCTTGCGTAGTTCTTCCTTCACGCCCGCGGAGTCGGCGGCGCCAGCCCCGGTGCCAATCTGGTTCTTGTAGTC
>JAGWOZ010000041.1 GCA_028870715.1 Betaproteobacteria bacterium
TCATCTGACCTGGATCGCTCCAACGGATCTCTGCAGCGCTTGCGCCGCGGCGCAAGCGCGATGAGGTCGCTCGAATGCCTCAGCCATGCAGACCTTGGCGCCTCACCGCATGATCAACCGCCGCCACAGCAGCAGCGGAAGCCGCAGAACGAAGCCCATCAAAAGCCGCGTGTGCATCCAGGTGAGAAGCGCGTTGTCGCGCAAATACTTGAAGTGCGAGACCCCGCCCTCCTCGGGGAGCAGGTAGCGCACCGGCGCGGGGAGATTGAGCGCTTGCACGCCGCGCCAGCTCAGTCGCACCACAGCCTCAGGATCGAAGTCAAAGCGACGCATCCATGATTGACGGTGCATGATCCGGCGCAGGGGCTCGACGGGATAGACGCGGAAACCGTACAGCGAATCCCCGATGCCGGCCCACAGAGTCTCGAGATTGGCCCAGGCGTTTGATACCTTGCGCCCTTGCACACGCAGCCTGGGCGCGCTGGAGTCGAACACCGGCACGCCCAACACCATGGCGTTCGGATGCTCCTGCGACGCGGCCATGAAGCTGGCGATCCGGGCGGCAGGGTGCTGCCCGTCGCAGTCCATGGTCAGCGCATGCGTGTAACCCGCAGCTGCGGCAGCATCCAAGCCATGCAGAATGGCGGCGCCCTTACCTCGATTCTTGGGCAGGACCATCACACGCAACTGGGGATCGCCTGCAGCCAGCGTCTGCAGGCCTTCGGCGGTTCCGTCCGTGCTACCGTCCACGATCACCCAGACGGGCGCCCAGTAGGCGCGCGCCGCACGCACGGTGTCGTAAACCTTGGCGCCCGGGTTGTAGCTGGGAATGAGGACCAGATGCGTGGACGAAGGTCGCGGCTGCTTGCCTTGGGTGGTCTCCAGAGCGGTCTCAGTCATCGTCCTCGGCTCGCGTCGGCGATAAGGGCGGGCCTGCGTCGGCCAGCGCACTGTCGAAATAGTCCTCGAGTTCGGCTACGAACTTTTGCACGTCCTGGGGGGCCGCAAACCTGCGACCCAAGCGCAGGCGACAGGTAACGGGCATTCGAGGACATCGAAACAAGGGCCACCCCTTGGCAAGAAAAGGCGAATCCATCTCGATGAGCACGGTCTGCACCGGGACCTGCGCCTGCTTGGCAATAAGCCCGACGCTTCCGCGCACCGGTCCGATGGGCTGACGCGTGGAGCGCGTGCCTTCGGGAAAGAGAAGAAGGTGGTGGCCCTGGCGCAGGTCAGCCACGGCGAGCGTGATCATGTTGCGCAGTGAATCATTGCGGATGTAGCGCGCCAGGCGCGCGCCAGCGCCCAGCGATGGGTTGTCGAGAATACTTGCCTTCATGATGCACGCCAGCCCTGGCAGGCGTGAGATGATAAGCACCGCGTCGATGAGCGATGGATGGTTGGGCGCGATGATCATTGGCGGCTGCCCCCGTAATGCGTCAAGCGCGGAAAGATCGAAGCGGCAGGCACCGATGGCTGCGAGCGTGCGCAGGTAAAAGCGAAATGCGTGGTAGACAAGCGAGCGTCCCAGCGCAATCCCGATCCGGCGCGGCAGAATGTAGTACAGGGGCGCTGCAAGCAGCGACCACAAAAAACCCAGAACCCCGAGCATCCCCAGCCCGAAATACAGGCGCAACGCACCCCATACGGTTCGAAGGTAACCCTGCGACGGCACTGCGCGCATCACATCATCATTCATGACTTTCAACCATTTGTGATGATTGCCCCAAGATCCAGGCAATGCCGATACCCGCAGACAAATTGTGCTGCCGTCGCACCAGCGGGCTGTCGGCAAACACCGCACCGGACACATTGTCGTAGCGAGTGAACGCCCCCACCCAGAAGCTGGCAAAACGCTTGCTCAGGGCGAAAGTGAACTGACCGCCGGCGTAACCACCTTGGGTGCTGTAGGCAGGCCGAATCGGCGTGGCATCAGATGGTGCCACGCCATAGAGGGTCTGCGTATAGGCGCGGTCCGCGAAAATGGGTCCGGCCTGCGCTCCGAGGTTCCACCCCTGCATACCCGCCACGTCGGCCAGGTCCAGATTCAGCACGGGCGTCAGCAGCCACCCGACTTCGCGTGGATGGGACTCGACGGTGAATACCGCGCGCAGCGGAACCCGAAAGTCAACGCGCATGCCTCGCGCGGAGGACACCCACAAGTGCACCTTCAGCGCCGGGCCGAATTCGACCATGGGCTTGAGGTCGGCCATGCCGCTGCGTGCGTGGTTGTCGGTGCTGTTTACAGGCGGCGAGGCGCCAAGGCTGAGATATCCGTCGGCATGCACGCTGCCAAACAGTCGCGCCTGTACGCCATTGCGGTCAGCTCTGATGATCGGGCCACGGTAGACGAAATAGGGCACGGGCAGTATGTAGGTGTGCTGTTGGTCGGAGCCCACGTAATCGGGGAAGCTCAGCGCCCCGACACCCAGACCTGCCTCCCAGAGCGGCATTTGGGCCGCTTGCGCACACGCCGGCAAAGCGCCCAGTGCCAAACTGGTCAAAGCAGCAAGAATGCGACTATTGAACATGGATTTCGTATCAATATAGAAAGAAGCGCCTCCGCGCACACGGTTGTCTTCCTGTCCCGGCTCGCGCCTCTGGACGAAGGCGCTGCGAACCAGCCTCTCCTTCCCACCTCCGACAAGGGCCATCCAACCCGCAGTGCGCCCGCTTTCTGTTGCGAGTCGCCCACAAGGCCATCGACAGCTAGGCAGTTTGACCAATTCTTGCGCCGGCGCTGCGCACGCTTCTGCGCGACGTTGCGGACGTTTCACATGAGGCTTACGTCGAAACTCTAGCGGGCCGAACGGGCCGAGCGTGCCTTGGCCCAGCAACGATCGAGCGCGATGATCGTGACATCTTATCCGTCCCGTCGTAAAACTCCGGCGCTCAGGCCGGAGATACAAGACGGCTCCGCGAAGCGGGCAATATTTACATGAAACGTCGCGCGGTGTAAGCATGGCTCATGCACCGTGCCTACCGCTTCCGCTGCTATACGACGCCCGAGCAAGCTCAGCAGCTTGCTCGCACGTTTGGTTGCGTGCGGCACGTGTACAACTGGGCATTGGACTTACGCTCCACAGCCTGGAGTGCGACGAAGGAACGCGTGAATTACCACGAGACTGCCAAGCGCCCTGTATTGCTCAAACAAGACGCCGAAAAGGTCTGGTTGAATGAGGTCTCCAGTGTGGCGCCGCAGCAGTCGGTGCGTCACTTGGACAAAGGATTCGCCAATTTCTTCGCAGGACGCGCCAAATATCCGCGGTTCAAGTCCAAGCGTGACAGCGTGCAAGCTGCAAGCTACATGGCCAACGGCTTCACCCTGCGGGATGGCAATCTCACCCTAGCCAAGCACGACGCGCCGCTCGACGTGCGCTGGAGCCGACCACTGCCCGAAGATGTCAAGCCCACGAGTGTTACTGTCACACGCGACGCCGCAGGGCGCTACCACGTGTCCATCCTGGTGGACGTCGACGTGGTCCCGCTGCCTGTGACTGAGAAGGTCGTGGGTATCGACATGGGTCTTGCACACCTGGCTGTCACCAGTGATGGACAGGCGATTGATAACCCCAGGCATCTGGCCCGAAAGCTCGCGCGCATTCAGCGCTGGCAACGCAAGCTCGCTCGCAAGCGCGAAGCGGCCAAGGCATCCATGGGCCTCAAGGGCAAGAGCGTCCCGAAGGGCACGCGCATCCCGCGCTCGAACAACGCCTGGAAGGTCGCCAGGCGCATTGCCAGAATTCACGCGTCGGTGCGAGACGCCCGGCGCAATCATCTGCACAAGGTTTCCACCAAGCTCATTCGCGAAAACCAAGCGATCTGCGTGGAAGCCCTTGCAGGCTCCAACATGGTGAAGAACCCGAACCTGGCCCGCGCCATTCAAGACGCGGGCTGGCGGGAACTGCGCTCCATGCTGGAGTACAAGGCAGCGCTCTATGCGCGTGCCTTCGAAGTCGTCAACCGATGACTGCCGACTTCCAAGCGTTACAGTTGCTGCGGCTACACCCTGGAGTCTCTGCCGTTGTGCACGCGCTCCTGGACGTGCCCTGGCTGTGGCGCCGAGCATGACCTGGCCTCCATCGTGAGCCATCTGCCAGACGCGATCCCTGCACGGGCAACCATGCCCTCACGGTCCATGGTCACCTCGAGAACCGCAACATCGGCTGTCCTGACGTCGCGCCGATCAACACGGAACGCCCTCGCGCAGTCCAACTGAAAAGAACGCTTGCCTGTCTGTATGCGCCTGCCATACCGTAAACGCACACGGCCAAACAGGCAACGGCAGTGCAGAATCGAAAGCTGTCGCGCCATGGATCCTGTGCAACGGGCGTGGTCGCCTCCCCAGGCCTTGCCAGCCCGCCGACAACGTCATCGGCCGCCTGCCCCCTTCAACGGCTGCGTGGAAATCTGGCGCCGACGTTGACGCGCTGCCCGCCACGTCCGGCCCGGACGGTGCAATGCAGAGAGGTAGAAGATGACCTTGAACCGGCGAAGAGCGTTCCAGATCGGCGTACTGCCAAAAATGTCACCAGCCAACATCGACAATAGAGCCTCCCTGACCCGCCAGATATTGCGGGGTCCCATGAACATGTCGCGCATGGTGGGGTGGTTCACGCGGTAGATGAACCAGGAAAACGCATGCGGGCCAAAGCGGATCGCGCGATCGAATCGGAGCAAGGCTTGCTTCGCTTGCGAGGGCTGACGCAAGCAGGTCTCCACCGTCTCTGCAGCAATAAAGCCGCCTTGCATGGCCAACATCACGCCGGAGGAAAAAACCGGGTCAATGAAAGCGTAGGCGTCGCCAATGAGCAGGTAGCCTGCGCCATGTGTGCGTTCGCTGCTGTATGAGAAATTCCCCGTAGCCTCCACTTCAGACACACGCGTCGCCGCCTTCAGCCGCTCGGACAGTTCGGGTGACATCGCGATGGTGTCGGCAAAGAACTGGTCAAGTGACTTGTCGCGCGTCCTCAGGTAATAGGGCCAGACGACCGCACCCACGCTGGTCGCCCCGTCGGCCAGCGGAATCAACCAGAACCAGCCATGATCGAACCAGAAAATTGAGATGTTTCCCCGATCTTTGCCAGCGTGCCATTTCACCCCGGTGAAATGGGCGTAGAGTGCGGCACTGTTGTGCCTCGGGTTACGCCGCTTGAGTTTGAGGCGACTTGCCAAGAAGGTGTCGCGTCCCGAAGCGTCAATGACGTAGCGTGCGCTCCACTGCACTTGGCTTCCGTCCTCGTGCGCCACGCTGACGATTGCGCGCTGTGCGTCCGCGGCAAACTGCACGTCGCGCACCTCGCAGCCCTCCACGACCTGAGCGCCCTTGCGTGTGGCGTTGCGAATCAGGATATGGTCGAACTCCGATCGCCTGACCTGATAAGCCATCGGCATGGACTTGTTCCAGGCATCGGCGAAGGCATACGTTTGCGATTTCTGCGCATGCCATGGTGACACAAACTCCGCAGCCCATTTTTCCATCGCGATTGCCTGAACTTCGTCGGCCACGCCAAGCCTATCCAGCAAGGGCAGATTGGCCGGAAGCAGGGATTCGCCGATGTGAAAGCGCGGGTGCCGAGCCTTCTCAATCAGAACCACCTGCAACCCTCGTTCGGCCAACAGGGCCGCGGCAGTCGAACCAGCCGGACCGCCGCCAATGATCAGGGCGTCAACCGACATTTGCGGCAGAGGCTTGCGGCTGCTCGGCTGCATATTGGTCAACGCCTGCCACCCAGCAGGCTTACCGTCTTGCCGCTGCCGGTGGCACCGGTGATGAGGCCATGCCGGTTAGCCATGCTCGGGAGCAATTGGCATTGCATCGTGCCATGCTGGGCAATGAGTACGGGCTCGGCCATGCGCGATGTCTCCCGGTGAGGGCCGTAAAATGGCCCTTAAAGCTCAAATTCCCTGGACGGCCAGTCTAACAACGCAAAAATCAACTGTAGGGCCGCCCCGGGTTCGCCGCGCCCTCTTTGGGGAGTGTGCGTCGATTGCAGTGTGTCTTCTGGGGATTCCAAACAATCGTTAAGGCGCCTCAGCGCCGGGAGAGATCACTTATGGCTGGCCATTCCAAATGGGCCAATATCCAACACCGCAAGGGCCGCCAGGACGAAAAGCGCGGCAAGGTGTGGACGAAAATCATCCGCGAAGTGACCGTCGCCGCCAAGCTTGGCGGGGGTGATCCGGCGGCTAATCCACGCCTGCGCATGGCGTTGGACAAGGCGCGCGAAGCCAATATGCCGGCCGACAACCTCAAACGGGCGATTGACCGGGGCACGGGCAACCTCGACGGCGCACACTATGAAGAGATCCGCTACGAGGGATATGGTCCTGGGGGCGCTGCTCTCATCATCGACTGCATGACCGACAATCGCGTGCGCACTGTGGCTGAGGTGCGCCATGCACTATCGAAGCTCGGCGGCAATCTCGGCACGGAAGGCTCGGTCGCGTTTCAGTTCAAGCACTGTGGTCAGTTCCTGTTCGCGCCAGGCACGAGCGAGGACGCAGTCATGGAGGCCGCATTGGATGCCGGCGCGGAGGACGTCAACGTACTTGACGACGGCTCCGTGGAAGTGATTTGCGAGCCGGGCGACTTCGAGGCCGTGCGCAAGGCATTCGAGGCGGCGGCGCTGAAGCCTGAACTGGCCGAACTCGGCATGAAGCCGAGCGTGGAGGTGGAACTCACGGGCGATGATGCCGAGCGCATGCAAAAGCTTGTGGACGCGCTGGAGGACCTGGACGACGTCCAGCGTGTGGATCACAACGCCAACCTTCCTTGATTCCACCTTGCACCCCAGCACAACCATGAAAATCCTGGTCATCGGGTCCGGCGGGCGCGAGCATGCCCTGGCCTGGAAACTCGCACAGTCCCCACGCGTCAAAAAGGTGTTTGTCGCTCCTGGCAATGGTGGCACGGCGCGGGAAACCAGAGTGGCAAACCTGCCCCTCACGGACATTGCCCAGCTTGCGGATTTCTGTGTTGCCGAGGACATTCATTTGACGGTGGTCGGCCCCGAATCCCCGCTGGCCGCCGGAATCGTGGACCATTTCCGCATGCGCCGCCTGCGCATTTTCGGCCCCACGCAGGGCGCGGCTCAACTCGAGAGCTCGAAGGCCTTTGCCAAGGCCTTTATGCAGCGCCACGCCATTCCAACCGCAGACCACCGCACGTTCAGCGAGGCGCTCCAGGCTCATGCCTATATCGACGAGCGCGGCGGGCCACTCGTGGTCAAGGCGGATGGCCTCGCCGCAGGCAAGGGGGTGGTCGTTGCGCAATCGCCGGACGAGGCTCACGCTGCTGTCACTGACATGCTTGAGCGCAACACCTATGGCGTGCGGCACGGCGAGGACGGCGCACGTGTCGTGATTGAAGACTTCCTCCAAGGCGAGGAAGCCAGCTTCATCGTGCTGGTGGATGGGCGCAATG
This sequence comes from Betaproteobacteria bacterium, assembly GCA_028870715.1. Taxonomy (GTDB): domain Bacteria; phylum Pseudomonadota; class Gammaproteobacteria; order Burkholderiales; family Burkholderiaceae_C; genus Thiomonas_A. The sequence continues at coordinate 7,427 of JAGWOZ010000041.1, forward strand.
TCGTCCCTCTTGCCTCGAGCCAGGATCACAAGCGACTCAAAGACGGCGACCTGGGTCCCAACACGGGCGGCATGGGCGCATACTCCCCGGCGCCGGTGGTCACGCCCGAGGTGCATGCGCGCGTGATGCGCGAGATCATCCTGCCCACCGTACAGGCAATGGCCGCGGAAGGCCACCCCTATACGGGCTTCCTCTACGCGGGGCTGATGATTGACGCGCAGGGCCGAGCCAAGACCTTGGAATTCAACTGCCGACTGGGTGATCCTGAAGCGCAACCGATCCTGATGCGCCTCAAAAGCGACCTCGTCTCCGTGCTTGATGCCGCCATTGACGGGCGCCTTGACAAGCTGGAGCTGCAATGGGACAGACGCACGGCGCTGGCCGTTGTCATGGCCGCCAGCGGCTACCCTGAAGCGCCAAGGCTGGGAGACCCCATCACGAGCATTCCCAGGCCGGAAGAAGACCTCCGTGTCTTCCACGCGGGGACCGTGCTCGACCACGACGTCCTGCGCACAAGCGGCGGACGCGTATTGACCGTCACTGCACTCGGCGACTCGGTGCGCATGGCGCAAGCCCGCGCCTATGCTGCGGTCAGGGAGTTCGCATTCGACGGCATGCAATTCCGGCAGGACATCGGCTATCGCGCCGTGAAACGCTAGGCCGCGTCCTGCCAGGGCTCGCCTAGACAGGCCCTGGCGCCCGTCGCGGGCAACTCGGTCCGCGCAAGGTTGGGCTAGGGCGATCACCCAACACGCATCCAGCGATGCATGTGTTCAGATTACACCGGCTTCGCGCAGCGCCGTAATTTGTGTGCCGTCCAACCCCAACTCGCGCAGCACTTCATCGTTGTGCGCTCCGAGCTCGGGACCGAGCCAACGGGTCCCCCCGGGGGTCGCGGACAGGCGCGGGGCAGGAGCCGGAATATCGACGGCCTTGCCGTCGGCCAGGCGGTGGTGTTCGAACATGCCACGCGATTGAAATTGCGGGTCGGCTGCAATGTCGGCAATGCTGTAAATGCGGCTGCACGGCACGTCTGCCCGGCGCATGGCCTGCACGATTGCCTCGGCGTCATGCGAACCCGCCCAGCTCTGGATGGCTGCATCAATGGCCACCGCCTGTTGCATTCGCCCCGGATTGTTGGCCAAGGCCGGGGCCTCGGCCATGTCGACCCGGCCGATGGCTCGCATCAGGCGCTTGAATATGGCATCCCCATTGCCGGAGATCTGCACCCACTCACCGCCTTTGCTTCGATACACATTCGACGGCACGATGCCCGGAATACTCGTTCCGGTGCGCTCACGCACGATGCCGGCAGCGCTGTACTCCATGAGCGTGCTTTCCATCATGTTGAACACGCTCTCGGTCAATGCCACATCCACCACTTGGCCAATTCCGCCCGCCCTGCCCGTGTGGCGACCGCCGGTGGCATCGCGATGGCGCAGCCCCATGAGCGCACCAATCACCGCGTGCAAGGCGGCGATCGAGTCGCCAAGCGACAGATTGGCGCGCATCGGCGGCCGGTCCGGATCGCCCGTGACGTAACGCATGCCGCCCATGGCTTCGGCTATCGCGCCGAACCCCGGCTGGCTGCACATCGGTCCAGTCTGTCCAAAACCTGAGATGCGCACCATCACGAGGCTGGGATTGACGGCGCGCAAGTCGTCCCAGCCCAGGCCCAGCTTCTCCAGTGCCCCGGGGCGCATGTTCTCGACCACTACGTCAGCACGCTCCACAAGGCGGCGTACGATGTCTCGCCCGCGCTGATCTTTGAGGTCCACGCTGATGCACCGCTTGTTCCGCGCCTGCGCACTCCACCATAGCGATGTCCCCTGGTGGAGTTGGCGCCAAGTGCGCAGGGGATCGCCGCCGGGGTCCGCACCGCGTGGCGGCGGCTCGATCTTGATCACGTCCGCGCCAAATTCTGCCAAGATTCGCGTGGCGAAAGGCCCAGCGATAAGGCTTCCAAGCTCAACCACGCGCATACCGGCCAGCGGCCCTTGCGCAGCGCCTGCAGCGGCTGCGGACTCAACCATAGAACGGGGCAAACAACAGCGCAATGTTGACGGCGAGCGCGATGGACCACACCAAGGAGCGCAGGCTTGCGTGATCGTTCACGTAGAGCCAGATGTAGAAGCTGCGCAAGATGATCCACGCCACCAGCAGTCCATGGATCGCAGCGAGATTTGCGTGGGCAAACAGCGCGAACAGCGCAGCCGCGAAGAGAAACGGCAGGGCTTCGAACGAATTGGACTGCGCCGCGTTCGCGCGCCTTCGTCGCGGGTCCGGGTTTTGTTCGAGCCAGACGCGTGGCTCGCGATTGTCATAGCGATGATCGCGAGCCCGGAATGCTCCGGATTTGGCGATCCCCGCTGCCAGGATTGGCAGTTGCGAAGCGATGAGCAGCAAAGCGGCGGTCAACAGCACGTGCGTGTCTCGGACGGTGGCGACTTCGCGTTAGGGCTCCACACGCCACGAGCCGGCGATACTGGCTCGTGGCGTGTGCATGCACACGTCCCGCGACTACAACTGCTTAGCCGACGTAGTCGGCCGCAACGGTGGCATCCCGATCATTCGCCATGCCCGCGACGCGAAGCGCAACGGTGGCCACGATCGCCACGGCAAAGTTGAGGATCAGCGCATACAAGCCGATATAGGCCGGAATGACCATGCCGGCAATGTGAAGCGCATAACCCGATTTCTGGAATCCGGTGAGCGAAGCCGCCCAAATGCCCCAAGCCAAACCGCACGCCCAACCCAGCAACAGTGCCTTCGGGTCGAACCAGCGCGTATAGATGCCCGAGACAATAGCCGGCAGGGTCTGCAGGATCAGTATCCCGCCCAGCAGTTGAAGCTGGATGGCGTAAGTCAGGGGCAGAAACACGATAAACAGAAGCGCCCCGAACTTGACGATCAATGACACCAGTTTGGCCAAGTCGGTTTCTTTTTGAACCGAGCACTTCGGATTGATGTACGCCTTGTAGATATTGCGTGTGAACAGGTTGGCTGCTGCGATCGACATGATGGCTGCAGGCACCAGCGCGCCAATGGCCACTGCCGCGAAACCCACACCGACGAACCAGCTCGGAAAGAAGTGCAGCAGCAGGCCCGGCATGGCAAACTGCGGGCCATACTGTTTGAAGTACGGCGCCAAGTCAGGCAGCTTCGCGATGCCCGAGGCATAAGCTACATAGCCCAGCATGGCGATGAGGCCGAGCATGAAGGAATAGGCTGGCAGGAAAACCCAGTTTCGCCGCAGCGTGTTGGGTCCCTTGGCAGCCAGCACCGCGGTCGTCGAGTGCGGGTACAGCATCAGCGCCAGCGCCGATCCAAAGGCCAGGGTGCCATAGAAGGAGACCAACCCGGTGTTTCCGTCCTTGATCGGCGGCAGCAGCAGATGCGCCTTTGGAATGGCGGCGAAGATGTTGCCAAAGCCTCCCAGCTTGATTGGGACGATGATGATGAGCGCGATGACGGTGACGTACACGAGCACGTCCTTCACCACTGCGATCGATGCCGGGGCGCGCAAACCGCTTGTGTAGGTGAAGGCCGCCAGGATGACGAAAGCAATGATGAGTGGCACGTCGCCAAGCAGGCCATGCCCCGTTGGAAAACCCAGACCACCGATCACCACCTGGATGCCCACGAGCTGCAGCGCAATGTATGGCATCGTGGCGACAATACCCGTGAGGGCGACGGCCAGAGCCAGCCCCTGGCTGCCGTAGCGACCAGCAACGAAGTCCGAGGCGGTGATGTAGTTGTGCTTGCGTGCCACGACCCATAGACGCGGCAGAATGGCAAACACAAGCGGGTACACCACAACCGTGTAGGGCAGCGCGAAAAAGCCGAGAGCACCCGCGCCAAACACGAGGGCCGGCACGGCAATGAAGGTGTATGCGGTGTACAGATCGCCGCCAATCAGAAACCACGTGATCCAGGTGCCGAAGCGGCGCCCACCCAGGCCCCACTCGTGCAAATGGCTCATGTCACCCTTGCGCCAGTGCGCCGAGATGAAGCCAATGACGGTGATGAAGACGAACAGCGCCACGAAAACGACGGTTGCGACAACGTTCATGGCTTCAGTCTCCACTTCCGGGGGGCACAACCATCTTGTAAACAACGGCGATAAAGACTCCCGACACCGGCACCCAGATGAGTTGCCACCAGTAGAAAAACGGAATGCCGAAGAGGCTCGGCTCGAGCGTGTTGTAGAACGGCACGGCAAGTACGGCAATGCATGGGATTGCCAGCAGAATGACCTGCAGCAATCCCAGCTTGCGCACTGGGCTTGGATTGGACATGGAAGCGGTCTCCGAAGTGAAAAGGTCGCGGGATCTTCCGCACAAACGACGTGCTTGGCACAGCGATGCCGCAGCCGCGCGAGTTCGTCAAAGATTAGCGGCGAAACCGACAAAACGAAAGTGACACGCCGTGTGTAATGTAACTAAATGTCATTCATTAAGGGTTTAACCGAATAAGCTTGCAGCCTTGATGCCACACCTCGGCGATGGATCCAGCTTGAGACTGGGTGTTCGACCTGCAGGACCCGCATGCGCGACAAGCATGTGCCGTCAAGCGGCACGCTGACTCCAGGCTCTTTCGACGCGCTTGACCGAAACAGGCGCAGGAGTGCGCAACTCCTGCGCAAACAGCGCCACGCGCAACTCCTCCAGCATCCAGCGCAACTCCACGAGCTGGGCGTCGACAGGCGTACCGCCCTGCTGCGCCCGCTGCCACTCGCGCCGCAGGCGTGCCAGCAGCGGATCCATCTCAGCTTGGCGGGCGGCGTCTCGCGCAGGATCGGCACGGAACTTGTCCAGACGCAGTTGGACAGCCTTGAGGTAGCGCGGCAGGTGCAACCGCTTGTCCGGCGGCGTATCAAGGAGAAAGCGCTTGGGCACCAGAGCTTGCAGTTGCGCGGCAACGTCCGCGTACAAGGTTGGCTGCCCCTTGTAGGCGGCAAGCTTCTTGTTCGCGGCGCTCCACTCGACGAGGATGGCTGCGGCCAGTCGCCCCATTTCCTGGGCCAGCAATTGCAGGCGCGGACGGCCCGCTGCGAGCTTCGCCGCGAACGCTTGCGCGTCAGCGGGCAGCGGCTCTGCGAGAAACGTCAGATCCAAGGCTGCGTCGAGAATCTGACGGCGCAAGTCCTCGGCCGTGCCCAGCGGCATATAGAGCATTGCTGCCTGCTGAAACCCAGGCAGATTCTTTTCCGCCGCTCTGAGCGGTTCGCGCAGTTGCAGGGCGAAGAGGCGGCGCAAACCTTGGCGATGAACCGATGCTGCAGCCTCGGGCGTGTCAAATACATCGAGCTGCACGTGCTCACCCCGGTCAATCAGCGCAGGAAATCCGACGAGGGTCTGGTCGCCGCGCCGGATTTCAAGCAACTCCGGGAGGTTGTCGAATCCCCAGTCCGTATAACGCGCCTCTGACGGTGCCGGGCTTGGCTGCGGCAGCCCCGCTCGGGCAATCGCCGGCGCATCACGTGTGCCCGCTTGAGCGATGGCCGCCGCCTGGGCAGGTTCGATGCGCGTGCGCGCGTCGGCCATCGTATGTGCAAGCGCCGCTTGCAACGCCCCCTGTCCCGTCGGCGCGCGCACCGCACTCTGGAACGCGGCGCGCGCCGCCTCAGCCAACTCGCTACGCAGGCGCGCCAGGCTGCGCCCCATGGCCAGCTGACGGCCCTGCTCGTCGACAATTCTCAGGTTGAACAGCACGTGAGGGTCCAGCGTATCCAGCTTGAAGTCTTCCGGGCGCGGAATCAGCCCGGTATGCTCGCGCACCAGCGCCCGCAGGGCGTCGAGCAAGTCGCCCTGCGCGTAGCGTGCTGGCGTGCTCAATGTGGAGGCGAATTCACGAGCCGTCTCGGGCAGGGGCACCAAACGCGAGCGTAGCTTTTGCGGAAGGCTCTTGAGCAGGGCAGCAAGCTTGGTGCTCAGCATTCCTGGAACCAACCATTGAAGCCGCGCTTCCGGGATTTGATTGAGCGCTGCCAGCGGCACGGTGGCTGTGACGCCGTCGCGGGTACCACCGGGGTCGAAACTGTAGGACAAAGCCAACTCAAGGCTGCCAATACGAAGGCGTGACGGGAAAGCCTCGGTGGTCACACCGGAGGCCTCGTGACGCATCAGCGCATCGCGTTCGAGAAAGAGCAACCGCGGCTGTTCCTTGCTCGTGCGGCGATACCAGGCATCAAAGCTTGCGCCGCTCACCACGTCCGAGGGAATAAACCGCTCATAGAAGGCTTCGATCAACGCTGCATCAACCAGCACGTCGCGCCGCCGCGCCTTGTCTTCCAGCGCCTCCACCTCCGCGATGAGCTTGCGGTTGTGCGCGAAAAACGGCCAGCGGCAATCCCACTCGCCCTCCACCAGCGCGTGACGGATGAACAGCTCGCGCGCCTCGACGGGATTGACGCGCCCATAGTCCACCCGACGCTGGTTGTAGACAACGAGGCCATAAAGCGTGGCGCGCTCAAAGGCGCTGACCTGGGCGGGCTTCTTCTCCCAATGCGGCTCCAGCAAGGTCTTCTGCAGAAGGTGGCTGCCAACGCGCTCGATCCACTGCGGCTCGATGCGGGCCACGCCACGCGCATACAGCCGCGTGGTTTCCACCAGTTCGGCAGCCATGATCCAGCGCCCCGCCTTGCGTCCGATCGGCGATGCCGGATGAATCAGGAACTTGATGCCTCGCGCGCCCAAATAGTGGGGTCCGTCGTCGGCCTTGCACCCCACGTTCCCCAAAAGGCCGGCAAGCAGGCTCAAGTGAATCTGCTCGTCGCCGGCGGGCCCCGCATTCAGCTTCCAGCCCTGCTCGGCCACCACCGTCAAAAGTTGGCTGTGCACGTCGTGCCATTCGCGCATGCGCAGGGGCGAAAGGAATTCCACACGCAACTGCTCGTGCAGCTTGCGATTGGACTTCTTGTGCTCGACCAGCGTGTGATAGTGGCCCCAAAGCTTTAGCCAGCCCACGAGCTCGGACGAGCCTTCCACGAAACGCCTGTGCGCCATGTCGGCGGCTTCCTGCTTCTCGGCCGGACGCTCACGCGGATCCTGCACGGCCAGGGCCGCGGCGATGATCAGCACTTCTGCCAGCGCCCCCTGCTGGCGCGCCTCCAAAGTCATGCGACCGAGGCGCGGGTCCAGCGGCAGGCGGGCCAGTTCATGGCCGAGTGGCGTGAGTTGGCGCTGTGCGTCGACCGCGCCCAGCTCGGTGAGCAACAGGTAGCCGTCGGCGATGGCTTTGCGCGGTGGCTGATCGATGAAGGGAAACTCCTCGATACCTTCCAAGCCAAGCGCCTGCATGCGCAGAATCACCGCCGCCAGCGACGAGCGCAGAATTTCGGGGTCCGTGAAGCGCGGCCGCGCATGAAAGTCTGCCTCATCGTACAGACGGATGCAAATGCCATTGGCCACGCGCCCGCAACGCCCGGCGCGCTGGTTAGCCGCAGCCTGGCTGATCGGCTCAACCTGCAACTGCTCGACTTTTTGACGGTAGCTGTAACGCTTCACACGCGCGGTTCCGGCATCGATGACGTAACGGATGCCGGGCACCGTGAGCGACGTCTCTGCCACATTGGTGGCGAGCACGACACGGCGGGCGCCGCCGCTTTCGAATACGCGGTCCTGCTCAGCCTGAGATAGCCGCGCATACAGAGGCAGGATGTCTACGCCGCGCCTTGAGGTTTCCATGTGGTGCTTGCGCAAGGCTTCGGTGGCTTCGCGAATTTCCCGCTCACCCGGCAGGAACACAAGGATGCCACCGCTGCCCTCTCGCCACAGCTCGTCCACGCCATCGCAGATGGCAGCGAACAGATCACGCTCCTCGCGCTGGGCCTGCAAGCGGGGCTGCACGGTGCTGATGGCCGTTTTGTCGAGTTCAGCTTTGCTGGAGGAATCGAGCCCCACGGGCCGCCAGCGCACTTCCACCGGATACAGCCGCCCCGAAACCTCGATGACCGGCGCAGGCCCGCGCGCGCTTGCAAAATGCTGTGCGAAGCGATCGGCATCAATCGTTGCCGACGTGATCACAACCTTCAGGTCCGGCCTGCGTGGCAGGATATTGCGAACGTAGCCCAGCAGGAAATCGATATTGAGGCTGCGCTCATGAGCCTCGTCAATAATCAACGTGTCGTAGGCCCTCAGCAGCGGGTCCCCCTGGGTTTCCGCGAGCAGGATTCCGTCCGTCATCAGCTTGACCGACGCGCCCGGCTGGAAGCGGTCGGCGAAGCGCACCTTGTAGCCGACGTGCTCGCCCAACGGTGAGCCGAGTTCTTGCGCGATGCGTCGCGCCACCGTCACTGCTGCCAAGCGACGCGGCTGTGTATGCCCAATGAGCCCACGACCGCCCGCTCCGAGGCCGCGCCCAAGCTCAAGCGCGATCTTGGGCAGCTGGGTGGTCTTGCCCGAGCCAGTTTCGCCGCAGACGATCACCACCGGGTGCCCGGCGATGGCGCGCGCGATGTCCATGCGCCGCGCGCACACGGGCAACTCGGCGGGAAAACGAATCGGCGGAACCTTGTTGGCGAGCTTCGGAAAATACGGCATGGGCGTGTGGCAAAACGTGCATTCTCGGACATTCCCTGATAATTCCGATATGTCCATGGATCAATCGCAATTTGTGCAATGGCTTCGTTCCGTTGCGCCCTACATCCACGCTCACCGCGGCAAGACCTTTGTCGTGGCGATCGCCGGCGAACTCATTGCGGCAGGCAGGCTCAATGCCCTGGTCCAAGACGTCGCCCTCCTGGTGGCCATGGGTGTGCGGATCGTCCTGGTGCATGGATTTCGCCCGCAGGTGGAGGCTCAGCTCAAGGAAAAGGGCGTGGGCTCACGCTACTCGCACGGCATGCGCGTGACGGACGAAGTGGCTCTGGACGCCGCCCAGGAGGCCGCCGGCCAACTGCGCTTCGAGATTGAAGCCACCTTCTCGCAGGGCCTGCCGAACACCCCGATGGCTGGAGCCACGCTGCGCGTGGTGTCCGGCAACCTCATTACCGCCCGCCCGGTCGGCGTGATTGACGGGTTGGATTTCCAGCACACCGGACTGGTGCGCAAGGTCGACGCCGCCACGATCCAGCGCGCGCTGGAATACGGCGCCGTGGTGCTGATGTCGCCCTTTGGCTTTTCGCCAACGGGCGAGGCTTTCAATTTGAGCATGGAAGACGTGGCGAGCTCGGTGGCGGCCGGCATCAAGGCGCACAAGCTCGTGCTGGTGACGGAGGTGGATGGCGTGATCGGCGAGGATCAGCATCTCGTGCCCGAACTCACCGCAGCCCAGGCCGAAAGCCTGCTCGCCCGCCTGCCCGACCCCCAGCAGCCGACGGATACGGCCTTTTATCTGCGCCACGCCGTCAAGGCCGTGCGCGGCGGCGTCGGACGCGCGCACATCATTCCGTTCAAGCTCGACGGCTCGTTACTGCTGGAGCTATTCACGCATGACGGGGTGGGCACGATGATCGCAGACGAGCATCTGGAACACCTGCGTGAAGCAACAGCTGACGACGTGGGGGGCATCCTGCGCCTGATTGAGCCCCTGGAGGAGCAAGGCGTGCTGGTCAAACGCAGCCGCACAGAGATAGAGCGCGACATCACCAATTACACGGTGCTGGAGCACGATGGAGTGATCTTCGGCTGCGCCGCACTGTATCCGTACTGGGATGACAAGACCGGTGAGATGGCCGCGCTCACCGTCGCGCCCGAGACGCAGGGTCAGGGTGATGGTGAGCGCATCCTGAAGCGCATTGAACAGCAAGCGCGCGCCGCCGGGCTGCAGAGCATTTTCGTGCTCACCACGCGCACTATGCACTGGTTCATCAAACGCGGCTTCGTGCCCGTGGAGCGCGACTGGCTGCCGCAGTCCCGCCGTCTGCGTTATGACGACCAGCGCCGCTCCCGTGTCCTGGTCAAGCGCCTGATCTGAGCGCACGGGCCTGACCGTCATTTTTTCAATTCACAAGAGGAACGTCACATGAGCCGCATGGTGAAGTGCATCAAACTTGGCCGCGAAGCCGAAGGACTCGACTTTGCCCCGTATCCGGGCGAATTGGGCAATCGCATTTTCGAACAGGTTTCCAAAGAAGCTTGGCAAGCTTGGCTCAAGCACCAGACGATGCTGGTCAACGAGAACCGCCTCAACCTCGCCGACGCGCGGGCGCGGCAATACCTGGCACGGCAGATGGAGCGTTATTTCTTCGGTGAAGGCGCCGACGCGCCGGCGGGATACGTGCCGCCATCGGCAAGTTAAACGCCAACGCCGCGCCGCGGCCGGCTCGCGCACCGGGTCCTTCCCTGCCTGTCCTGGGCGCCCGACGACGCTGCAAGGCGGGCTCGTCTGTCGACCCAAACGGGCATCGGCAAGGACCGCACTTTTCCTTCCTGCTTACCACAGACTTGCGTCGACGTCAAGTGCGGCAAAACAGGATGTAACGTATCGACACGGGTCTCTACGATCGGTGGCGCGAGATACTGCTACTGAGATGCAGTATTTTGATGAGGTTCGCCGCCGCTCCCACACGAGCGTCGTTCTTTGCCACCAATCAACCGAGGACGGCCCCGCCAGGGGAGACATACATCTATGCAATTGAAAAAACTTGCTGCAGCCTTATTCATCGCCGGCGTCGTCGCGCCGGGCGCCGCCTACGCCACCAATGGTTATTTTCAGCCTGGCCTGAGTGTGAAGTCCGTCGGCATGGGCGGTGTGGGAATCGCGTTTCCGCAGGACGCGTTGGCCGCTGCCGTCAATCCGGCCGGCATGGTCGACATCGGCAGCCGGCTCGATTTTGGTCTAAGCCTGTTTCAGCCTGATCGCAGTGTCAGCGCCACTGGCGCCGTGTATGGCCCGGGTGGCTCGGGCCCCTATCCGATTACGGGCAGCTATTCGGGCAACGACACCAAGAACTTCCTCATCCCTGAATTTGGCTACAACCGCATGATCAACCCGAACATGTCGGTCGGCGTCAGCGTTTATGGCAATGGCGGACTGAACACCGGCTACTCGACCATTTTCCCGCCGTTCGCTCCTGGCATGGGCGTTGATATGCAGCAACTGTTCATTGCGCCCACCTTTGCCATGAAGGTCAACCCATCGAACTCCATCGGGGTCACGCTGAACATTGTTCACCAGTCCTTCCGCGCAAATGGGCTGGGAGCTCTATGCCAGCAGTTGTCGGGTGATCCGAGCAACTGCACCGACAATGGACACGACGATTCCAACGGCGTTGGCGTGCGCATCGGCTGGATTGGACAACTCACCCCGACCTTTTCGCTGGGCGTGACCTACCAGTCCGAGACCCATATGGGCGGGTTCAACAAGTACAGCGGACTGTTTGCCAATGCCGGGGAGTTCAACATTCCGGCCAACTACGGCATTGGCTTTGCGTGGAAAGCTACGCCTGCGCTCACCGTTGCCGGCGACGTCGTGCGCATTGACTACGGCAGCATCCCGGCGATTGCCAACGGCCCCAATCCTGGTGGACCATTGGGCGGCAGCCCGAACGGGCCGGGATTCTCCTGGAACAGCATCAGCGTATTCAAGCTTGGCGTTGCGTATGAATACAACCAGGACCTGACGCTGCGCGCAGGCTGGAATCACGGCGACAATCCAATCGGTACGAACAATGTGTTCTTCAACACACTCGCGCCCGGCGTCGTCAAGGATCACCTGACCCTTGGCGCAACCTATGCGATCAACAAATCGACCGAGCTTTCCTTCGACTACGTGCATGCATTTGCAAACTCGGTCACGGGCCCGCTGCCCGCTCCTTATTTCGCGGCGGGATCGACCGAGACACTTAGCATGAGCCAAAACGTGTTGGGGGTATCGGTTGGCTGGAAGTTTTGATTGATACTATCGCAGCAAAAAAAACCGCGGCCCGAGGCCGCGGTTTTTTTTCGCGTCAAACGATCAAACGGGAAGCACCACG
>JAGWOZ010000042.1 GCA_028870715.1 Betaproteobacteria bacterium
CATTAGCCGGGAACTGTCCAGGCCGAAGAACAACGAAGGCCCAGCGTCCCCCTGGTGCCCACGACCGATCGAACTGCCCGATTGACAGCACCAAGCTGCGCGCGGTGCTCGAGTGCAGCGTTACGGTGTCGGCAGCGAGGTCGTACCCCGTTACGACCGCGAAATGCCAATTCTGCGCACCGATACCCACCTTCTGCAATGCGACGACGGGGATGCCGGCAGCGATTTGCGCGAATAGCGCTGCGAGCTTGCGTGGCAGGACGTAAGCCAATCGACCCGCGCGGCGTGTCGCGCCCAGCATGTCAAATTGCAGTGTGCCATCCAGCTTCGGTGTGTAAAGCTGCGGGAGCAGCTGCTCGGGCGAGGTCTTCACACCTGAGTACCCGAGTGCCGCTGCCAAAGTCGCGGGACCGCAGTAGTTGCGGTCGTCGGCATAGAAAGGAACCCCTTCGACACGCGCGCTGCTCGGCAGGCCAAGGGGGGCCTGAACCAGACGGCCGTTTAAGTACTGCGGCTTGTACACCTCTCCGCCGGGCGGCAGCGCGCACCCGCCGACCATGCAGCATCCGAGCGCGGCGACTGCGAGCGCCGCCCGCGGGATTAGGCCGACGTGTTGACGTGCGAATTGCAAGGTGATTGGCTCGCGGCCGCATTCACACTGCCAGCACCACCAAGATGGCGACCAGCAGAATGATCACCATTTCCTGAAAACCTAGAGCACCCGCAGCAGGCATGGTCTTGATTTTTCCGGCCAGCTCCGCGACCTCGCGATTGCTTAGCGCTGCCAAGCGCTGCTGCGTCACCTCGCGGCTCAAGCCCATTTCCTCTAGCTTTTTCTGCACATCGGCCCGTGCCAGGAAGACGTTTAGCGTCTGGCGATCCTGCGTCAGGGTCGAGTCGGGAGTGCCCGCCGCTTGCTGGGCGAGTTGTTGCGTACTGATGAGTTCTGCCTTCGCGGCGGGTGCAGTGGCGAGCAGACCCACGCTGAGCAGGGCAGTGACAAGGTGGCTGGACAGGCGTTTGGCGTTCATGGCAAGATCTCCGGGAAGAAAAGCATGAAACAAATCACATGACACACATCACGATGTGAAGTTTACGGCAGGCCATGGACACCTCTGTGTCGCCTTCGCCTTTGCCTGCGCTCGCACCGGTAACCTTCCGGGTTAACGGAGGCTGCGCCGTGCGACCCTTCGGGGCGCAGCCTTGGAGCCCCGCCAAAACCATCCTGACCTCCGCGCGATCAATTTTTTGATGGCATTTGACGTCCTTGGGCGGAGATGTGGTCCCTTCCCGGCGTGACACGCCAACCGGTGTTCAGGGGCTTGCGTCGAACGCTCCTTGCCTGCGCGGAAGAACCGTGGCGGGTCATGGCAGTCGGAGTCGACGGATCGCCCGCCGCAGTTCAACAAGCCTGCGCGCATGGCGCTTGCCGTTGTCGTCCGGTGGCTTGGCATAGCGCCAGCGCTCGAGCGCGTTGAGCAGATTTCTGGCGTCGGTCATCGCGGCGGGCGACAGGCCGCTTTGGCGAAGGCGCGCGTCCAGGCTTGCAGGCGTGTCGGCGGCGGTGCCCTTGATGCCCATTTGGGCAAGCCGTTTGCGCAGGGCGGCATAGGCGGCATCCCAAGGATGCACTTTGCGGCGTTCCCAGACCAGAAACAGGCCCGTGAGGCTTACGGCCGCACTAATTGCGGCGATTGCCAGTGCCGAGAGCTGGCGCCAATCAGGTTGGCCCATACCGAGTTTGCGCAGCAGATCACTTTGGCGGCTTTGGCCGTAGTCCAGCACCCATTGGTTCCAGGCATTGTTAAACGCGTCTGACAAATTCCTCAGGCGCAGCAGCAGCGCCGCATCGCGCGGGCCGAGGGCGATGATGCCCAGCAGCGGCTCACGCGCGGCCAAGGTGAAGCCACTGCGGTCCACGCGCGAGGGGTCAACCATCGCAGTGGGGTCGGCACGCAGCCAGCCACGACCGGCGATCCAGTATTCGGCCCAGGCATGGGCGTCGCTCTGCCGGACGACCCAAGTGTGGTCGATCGGATTTTCGCGCCCGCCTTGGTAGCCCGTGACGATGCGCGCCGGAATGCCGGCTGCGCGCATGAGTACGACGAAGGCCTGGGCATAATGCTCGCAAAAACCTATACGGCGATCGAACAGAAAGTGGTCGATCTGATTGGGCCCGCGATAAACACCGGGCTCGAGGCTGTAGCGGAATGGCTCGCTGCGAAACATCTGAAGAACGGCTTGTGCAACTTGGAATTTCGTGCCGCCTTCACGTTGAACCATTCGCGCGACGTGCTCACCAAAGGCCACAGTGCGCGGATTGTCCCCGCGTGGTAGCTGGATGTCAGCCTTGAGGCGTGTCGTCCAGACGTTCGTCCCATAGGCGAAGCGGGGGTAAGAGGTCAGGTCGTAACGGGTGAGCTGGGATATGGGCCGGTTTGCCAGCAGATCCAAGGTGGAAAGCTGCACCACATGGGCTTGAATCGGGCCTTTCAGTACAGGTGGCCTCTTGGGCGCATCCAATGCGAACAGGAAAGGCTGCTGGGACGGTTCCAGCGTGACTGTGTAATGGACGGCTGGTCCATCCGCGTGAAAGTCATGGGGGCCGTCGGGCCGGGGCGCGATTTGGGTCAGGGTGGCGTGTTGCACGCTCCATTGCCGGCCATTGAACTCCGTGAGAACTGGACCGCGCCAGTACAAGTCCCGTTGGGGCGGGCGCACGCCGTGAAACTGCACACGGAAAGCCACGCTGTCGTTGCTCGCCAACCTGGCGATCGAGCCCGCGTCCATGCTGTCCGACAGGCCAGTCACGCTTTGAGCAGGGTCCGGTAGCGCCCACAGAGGGCCTGAGAAGCGGGGAAAAAGCACAAAAAGCAGAACCATCGTGGGTGTCCCCAGAGCCAGCAGCTTTCCTGTGAGCAACAGACGCTGGGTCAACGGCGGCTGACTTACAGGCAAGTTGGCATTGATGAGCGCAGTGACCCATCCCGATGTTGCTACCACCATCCAAGCCGCAGAAAGTGCGGACTGCGAGTACAGAAAGTTCAGCACCACGGCGAAAAAGCCGAGGTAGAAGAGAACATAAGTATCGCGGCGGTTGCGTGTTTCCAGAGCCTTGAGACCAAGCAGAAGGCTGATCAGTGTGACGCCAGGATCGCGCCCGAAAATCGTGTGGAACTGCAACATCGCGCCGCCCAGGGCGAGCATCAAGACCAGCGCCAGCAGCCATCGTGCCGGCAAAGGGCGGCTGCGCCACGCCAAGAACGCGCGCCAAGTAAGAAGCCCAGTCGAGGCAGCAATCGCCCAGGCTGGCATGCGGGTGGCCAGCGGGATCAAAGTGATCGTTGCCACCACGATCAGAAACAACGTATCGCGTGCGTCGCGGGGCAGGCTGCGAAGATTGGCGATCCAGAGGCCACGACCGCCACGTGAAGGCGTTGCTAGCATGCTTTGACAACTGCAAAGCCAGCCAGCGCACACAGGCACCGCCGCGTGTGGGCGGCACCATTGCCGGGCGAGATGACGAGGCCCGGTAGGCGAAGACCATAAGGGTGCGGCGCCTGCGAGGCGGCTAATACCCAAGCGCAAAGACGTGACAAACGCGCTTCGACGGTCAGCGCGGCGGGCAGAGCAGCCCACTCCAGCCAGTTTTCCAGCTGGGTTGCGGAAGGAATTGTCGCGCGCACGATGAGATCCTCGGTGGCCCCCCTTTTCCAAACCACATGGTTCAGTGGATCTCCGCGCCGGTAAGGGCGCAGGTCGTCAAGTTCGCCGCCCGCAGTGGGCCGCGCTGGCATTTCGGCGCTCGCTGGCGCGGGCTTTGGCGCCGGCATGGGCGGAGCGGGGCTCTCCGGCGCGGGATACACGCAAAGCGATCCAGTGGGCCGCCACAAACTCCAGGCACGCCACAGGCCGAGTGGGTAGCGGCTTTCGATCATCATCAGCGGCCAAGCTTGGGTACCCCGTCTGGCGGGTGTCCAGGGCAGCGTGAAACGCGCCATGGAATCGCACCCCAGGTCGAGCGCATGCCAGCCCTGCTGGTCGGCAGCAAGCTGCACGCCCCAACGCTGTCGCCCCGGGCTGGACAGTTGCAGGCGCAATGCACCGGGATGGCCCACATGGAGTTGGGTGTCATCGGGCATGTGGGCGGCAAGTTCGAGTCCACGCAGGTTGTTATGCGTGATCTGCAGGGATGCGAGAGCACTGCCAGCGAGCAGAAAAGTGAGCAGATAGCCGAGATTGAGTTGGTAGTTAATGGAGGCCACCAGCAGCACCAGCAGGGTGAGCCCGAAGAACCATCCGGCGGGCGTCGGTAGGATGTAAACGTTGCGGTGCGCGAGAACGGTCTGGGCCCCTGAGGGGTGCCGGGTTTGCGCCCAGCGGGCAAAGCGTTCGCGCAACCATCCCGGAAGGGTTGCGGACGCCGTGTGTATGCCGTGCATGACTCGAATGCGCGCTGCGCAATCAGATTGGAACCTGATGCAGCAGCTCCGCGATTTGACCCTGCACCGCCTCGCGCGAGCCTGCAGCGTCGACAGTGGACTGCAAACGGTGAGTGGCCACGGCGGGCAGAACAGCCCGCACGTCCTCAGGGCTGCAATAGTCACGTCCATGCAGCAAAGCATGCGCGCGGGATGCGCGAAGCAGAGCAAGTCCGGCACGGGGACTCAAGCCGATGGCGAAACGACGTGGAGCGCGCGTGGCAGCAAGAAGGCGTTGCACGTATTCCACCAGAGCCTCTGCTACATGCACAGCCTGCACCTGCCGCTGCAGAGCTGAGAGGCTCTGCACATCGAGCAGTGCCGGAAGGCGGGCCAGCAGGGTGCGGCGGTCTTCGCCCAAAAGCAGGGAGCGCTCTGCGGCGCTATCCGGGTAGCCAAGGGACAGGCACATGAGGAAGCGGTCGAGCTGCGATTCCGGTAATGCATAAGTCCCGCGTTGATCGTGCGGGTTTTGTGTCGCCAGCACGAAAAACGGAGACGGCAGGGCACGAGTGACGCCATCGATGCTAACTTGCCGCTCTTCCATGGCCTCAAGCAGTGCACTTTGCGTCTTTGGCGGAGCGCGATTGATTTCGTCGGCCAGCAATAGTTGGGTAAATATCGGTCCGGCGTGGAAGCTGAATGCGCTGCTGTTGCGATCATAAACTGTTACACCAAGCAGGTCCCCTGGCAACAAATCGGACGTGAATTGGACGCGCGAGAACTCCAGTCCAAATGTGTGGGCCAGCGTGTGGGCCAGGGTTGTCTTGCCTACACCGGGTACATCTTCGATGAGCAGGTGGCCGCCTGCGAGAAGGCAGCACACGGCGAGTTGGGCCTGTGTGCTCTTGCCGACAAGCACGCAGTCGATCTGCGCGACCAAGGCGCCAAGTTGAGGGTTCATTGAGGGATCGAGCGATGCAAGGCGCGCTGTAGCACAATAAATCAAGATTGTGCCTATCTGTTCCGAGGGTATCGCGGGACAGGACATTGAGAAAAAAGTCGAAGGACGAGGAGACGCCATGCGCACTGGGTATTACACCC
The DNA here is from genome assembly GCA_028870715.1 of Betaproteobacteria bacterium. Lineage (GTDB taxonomy): Bacteria > Pseudomonadota > Gammaproteobacteria > Burkholderiales > Burkholderiaceae_C > Thiomonas_A. The sequence goes on from JAGWOZ010000042.1 coordinate 5,526, forward strand.
ACCCCGATTGCAGCCTGCACGAGATGGGGCCGCATCACCCAGAATGTCCGGCCCGGCTCGCCGCCATTGAAGACAGGTTGCTTGCAGCAGGGCTGGATTGGACACTCGCGCGCCCCGAGGTGCCCTTGGCTGACGAATCGGCACTTGAATTGGCGCATAGCGCGCTGCACATCGCCGAATTGCGTGAAAAAGGGCAGACATGCGACAGCTATGCTTGGATCGACCCCGACACCATCATGAATCCCCATACTTGGCAGGCAGCGCGGCGCGCGGCTGGAGCGGCCATTGCCGCCACCGACGCCGTGCTCGGAGGCACGCTGGACAATGCATTCTGCGCCGTGCGCCCGCCTGGTCACCACGCGATGCGGGCGCAGTCCATGGGGTTTTGTTTCCTCAATAACGTGGCGGTGGCCGCTCGCCATGCGCTGGATGTGCACGGCCTGCAGCGCGTGGCCATTGTTGATTTCGACGTCCACCACGGCAATGGCACCGAAGACATCTTCGCGGGGGACGAGCGGGTGCTCATGGTCAGCTTTTTCCAGCACCCCTTTTACCCGTTCACCGGTACTGACCACCCAGCCTCCAATATGCTCAATGTGCCCGTGCCGGCATACTCGGGAGGAGCACAGGTTCGTGAGATCGTGCAGCACACGTGGTTGCCACGCTTGCGCAGCTTCGCGCCGCAGATGCTTTTCGTCTCGGCGGGATTTGACGCACACCGCGAAGACGATATGGGACAGATGGGCTTAGTCGAGGCCGACTATGCATGGATCACCCGCGCGCTTCGAAGTCTTGCGGCTGAGGTGTGCCAAGGGCGTATCGTGTCGTGTCTCGAGGGGGGCTACAACCTGAGTGCTTTGGGGCGAAGCGTGACCGAGCACATTCGCGTGCTGGCCGGATTGGATGAATAGCATCGCGTGACCTGCAAGATTGCAGCAAGCCTGGCAGCGCAGCATGCGAGCACCCATGGATATAGGAGACAGGCATGAATGATGCCGATTTGGTCCCGAATGCGGCAAACCACGCGCCGTTGAGCCCGCTGATTTTTCTTGGTCGAGCAGCAGCCGTTTACCCGCACCGCATTGCCATTGTTCACGGGGGCTTGCGCCAGACCTGGAAACAGACAGAGGAGCGCTGCCGCAGGCTAGCTTCGGCCTTGGTTCGTCATGGCTCGCGGCCGGGTGACGTTGTGGCTGCGATGCTGCCCAACGTGCCGGCCATGGTGGAAGCGCACTTTGGCGTGCCGCTGGCAGGCCTCGTGTTGAATGCGCTAAACACGCGGTTGGATGCCGAGGCCCTGGCATACATGCTGGTGAACGGCGAAGCCAAAGTTGTGATGGTGGATCCAGAGTTCGCGGTGGTCATGCGTCGTGCCATTGTCCTTGCAGTCCAGCAGGGTTTGGCTCCTCCACTGGTTGTGGACGTCGTCGACGCACAGTTCAATATGCCGACCGAGCGGATTGGCAGCATTGAGTATGCGGGGCTTCTCGATCGGGGCGACCCGGCTGACACGTTGCCCGGTGTGGGTGATGAATGGGCTCCCATTGCGCTCAACTACACCTCAGGCACTACGGGCCAACCAAAGGGCGTGGTGTATTCGCATCGCGGGGCTTATGTGAATGCGGTATCCAATATTCTCGAGTGGGATATGCCCAAGCACCCGGTCTATCTGTGGACATTGCCGATGTTCCACTGCAATGGTTGGTGCTTCCCCTGGACGGTGGCGGCTCGCGCCGGAGTTAACGTGTGTCTGCGTAAGGTCGAGGCACAGGCGATCTTCGATCGCATCCGGGAGGAAAAAGTCACGCATTACTGCGGTGCGCCTATCGTTCACAATTTGCTCGTCAATGCGCCGGCGGCCATGAAAGCTGGCATCACAAACCAAGTGAGAGCCATGGTGGCTGGCGCGGCACCACCTGCGGCCCTGATCGAGGGCATGGAGGCCATGGGCTTTGACCTTACGCATGTCTATGGCCTGACCGAGGTCTACGGACCCGCGACGGTTTGCGCCAAACAGGCCGATTGGGACAGCTTGCCACTTTCCGAGCGTGCTCGCCTGAATGCGCGTCAAGGCGTGCGCTACCACCTGCAAGATGGAGCTACCGTTCGCGACCCTGAAACAATGGCCGAAGTTCCGCATGACGGAAGGACCATGGGCGAGGTGATGTTCAAAGGCAACATCATGATGAAGGGCTACCTCGGCAATCAACAAGCCACCATGCAAGCATTCCGCGGCGGGTGGTTCCACACGGGGGACCTGGCTGTTGTTGACCCTGATGGTTACATCAAAATCAAGGATCGCAGCAAAGACATCATCATTTCCGGTGGTGAGAACATTTCCAGCATCGAGGTGGAGGACGTGCTGTACCGTCATCCTGCAGTCATGGTGGCCGCCGTGGTGGCGATGCCGGATCCGAAGTGGGGCGAGTCGCCGTGCGCGTTCATTGAGCTCAAGGCGGGTGCGCACGCCAGCGTGGAGGACATCATCGCGTTTTGCAAAGCGCATCTTGCCGGGTTTAAGGTTCCCAAGCAGGTGGTTTTTGGTGAGGTTCCCAAGACGTCCACCGGCAAAATTCAGAAATACGCGCTACGCGAGCTGGCACGTTCGCGCGACGCCATTGATCTCTGAACACCTTGTGCCAAGGGCAGATCCAAGCCAAAGCCCGGCAGTTTAGACAAACCCGATTCGAGGAGACCCCATGTCAACCACGGTGCAAACGGCAGAAACCCCTTTGGTGATCAATGCACGCGATGCGCGCGGCGTGGTCACGTTGACGCTCAACCGACCACAGGCATTCAACGCATTGTCAGATGCCTTGTTAGCGGCGCTACAGGTGGAGCTCGATGCGTTGCGCGGCGACGCGTCCGCGCGTGTGGTGATCGTGCAGGGCGCTGGTCGCGCCTTTTGCGCCGGGCACGATCTTAAGGAAATGCGTGCCGACCCTAGCCACGAAAAGTGCAGCGAGTTGTTCGAGCGCTGCAGCAAAGTGATGCTGGGCTTGCTGGCGCTGCCACAGCCAGTGATCGCCCGTGTTCACGGCATTGCCACCGCTGCGGGTTGCCAGCTGGTGGCGCAGTGTGATTTGGCCGTGGCCACAAGCGACGCGCGCTTTGCAGTATCGGGCATCAATGTAGGCCTTTTCTGCTCGACCCCTAGCGTGCCGCTGGCCCGCAATGTGCCGCGCAAAGTGGCGATGGAAATGCTCTTGACGGGGGACTTTATCGACGCTGTGACGGCCCAGCGGTGGGGCTTGGTCAACCGCGTGGCGGCGCCCGAAGCGTTGGATGACGAGGTTGAGCGACTCGTACAAAGCATCCTGGCCAAACCGGCTGCAGCCATTGCAATGGGAAAAGCGCAGTTTTACCGCCAGATTGAGATGGGCATTGCCGCTGCCTATCAACTGGCTGGGCAGACCATGGCCTGCAATTTCATGACCGACGAGGCACTTGAAGGCGTGCAGGCATTCATCGAAAAGCGGCCGCCGGTTTGGCGCAGCGATTTCTGACCCGGCCGTATCCGAACGCGTCGTCGTGCCTGATTGCGTGCGCTCGGATCCTCCGCGTCGGTGCTGAACGCGACCGTGCGTCAGCGCCTGCGGCGCTTTGTGCAAGCCAGTTTTGTGCTCCTGAGTTCGGCCGGTCACCAAATCTTAGGGCGTGAAGGTAGCGGCTGGCGAGCTTCGCCGACGCGCCGATCGGCTTCGGGCGATGTTCCTGGCAGTCGCATGCGTGAGGTCCCATTAATCACTGTGGGGGCACGCCGAGGCTTAGCCGTCGCGCAACCGAAGGCTGCAAACAGGGGCCGCGGCAAGCCCGTTACGCCACTCACCCGCCATCCACACATGGTTCTTGTGGATGGCTCGGTTGGCTATGCCGATAGCATTCAGGTTTGACTCCCACCCGCCACGTGTATGGAATCTCCGCTACTTCACGCCGTGCTGCACCATCCTTGGGAGCAGTTGCGTTGGCAACTATTCGTCATCACGGGAACCCTCATTCTGGCACTTCTGGCCGGCGTATGGCTGGAGCGTCCATCGAAGCAGGCCGATGGTTGGCGTGGCGCAATTCGAGCAGCGCTGGGGCGCGGCGTGGGCCTTCCGGTCGTAGCCGTGCTGCTGCTGCAGTTGGTGCGCCATGGCTCTCCCGTCTTGCTCAAGGCGCCATTGCTCAAACTGGCGCTCCCCGTGCTTGCCGTGTGGCTGCTGGTACGCGTGGCCTCGCGCGTTGCCTATCGCATGTTCCCGGGCAACGAAGCAATGCGCCTTTTGGCGCGTGGAATGAACTGGCTGGCCTGGATCGGTTTGCTGTTGTACCTGACTGGAGCGTTACCGGAAATTATCGAGGCCCTGGATGCATTCTCCGTGCACATCGGAAACCAGCGCCTTACAGGGTGGACGATGCTACGCGGGGCCGTGTCCATCACCATTACGCTCGTGCTGGCGTTGTGGCTGTCGTCCCTATTAGAAGGGCGGCTGCTCGCATCGCCGCTGGAGATCAACCTGCGATTGGTGCTGTCGCGTTTGATCCGAGCCGGCATCTTTTTGGTCGCGCTGCTGGTTGCGCTACAGATGGTCGGCATCGACCTGACGGTGCTGGGTGTATTTGGCGGTGCTCTGGGTGTGGGTTTAGGGCTGGGCTTGCAACGCATCGCGGCAAATTATGTGTCGGGCTTTGTCATTCTGCTCGAGCGCAGCCTTCGCGTGGGTGATAACGTGCGGCTCGATACCTTTCAGGGCAAGATCCTGGACATCAAGACGCGTTATACGTTGGTGCGCAGCAGCGGTGGCACCGAATCCATCGTTCCCAATGAGATGCTGATCTCGAATCGCATCGAGAACCTGTCATACACGGATCCACACGTGTGGTTGTCCACGACCGTATCAGTGGGATATGGCAGTGACCTAGACGCCGTATTGACCCAGATTCGGGATACGGTGCTCACCGTGCCGCGAGTGCTGCATGAGCCGGGGCCTAGCGCCGTCCTCAGTAATTTTGGTGCCGACGGCCTGGAGATCACGATTGGCTACTGGATTGCGGACCCTGAGAATGGCACGCTCAACATTCGCGGTGCGATCAATCTGGCGGTCTGGCGTGCTTTGAAAGCCGCCAACGTCGAAATTCCGTTCCCGCAACGCGTCCTGCATTGGGGGCCTGAGCAAGGGCCAAACAAGCCAGGCGTCAAGGGGGGGCTGCCAATGCCGGAGACGTTGATTCCGAGCGGGGCGGAAATTTCGCATACCGAGGGGACTTGATTCGGCAAGGCATGTGTCGATACACTCTAACAAAAAAGAACGACCGTTCGATTTGAGGTCATTCACGACAAGATCCCTGGAGCGTCCATGCAACCAGGCGCGAGCGCCCGTCCCAAGTCGGCTGGGCGGGTACGCGCGGCGGACATGGGGCCGTGCCTATACTCGGACAAAGGCTTGTCCATCAACAGGAGTTTTGGATGAAAGTGCTGGTCGCAGTCAAGCGCGTGGTTGACTACAACGTCAAGGTTCGGGTGAAGTCCGACGGGACCGGGATGGATATCGCCGGGGTCAAGATGAGCATGAATCCGTTTGACGAGATCGCCGTGGAAGAGGCTGTGCGTCTGAAGGAAAAGGGTCTGGCCACCGAAGTGGTTGCGGTGAGTTGTGGCGTGGCGGCGTGCGGCGAAACGCTGCGCACGGCGATGGCCATTGGAGCCGACCGCGGGTTGCTCGTGGAAACCGACGCGGAGTTGCAGCCGCTGGCGGTAGCCAAGTTGCTCAAGGCCATCGTGGAACGTGAGCAGCCTGGGCTGGTCATTCTGGGCAAACAGGCCATCGACGACGACGCCAACCAGACGGGCCAGATGCTCGCTGCCCTCCTGGGGTGGCCTCAAGCCACCTTTGCATCCAAGCTCGAGTTCGAAGGTGGAGGGGCGCGTGTGACACGCGAGGTGGATGGGGGGTTGGAGACCATTGGGATCAATCTGCCAGCGGTGGTGACAACGGATCTGCGCTTGAACGAACCCCGTTATGTCACATTGCCCAACATCATGAAGGCTAAAAAGAAGTCGCTTGACACCCTCAAGCCCGCGGATCTCGATGTGGACGTGGCTCCGCGGCTTCAGACGCTGAAGATTTCTGAACCACCCAGGCGCGGCGCTGGCGTCAAGGTGCCTGACGTTGCGACCCTGGTGTCGCGTTTGAAGACCGAAGCCAAGGTCATTTGAACCACATACTCGAAGGATCTGACATGACCGCGCTCGTCATTGCCGAACACGACAATCACGGCATCAAGCCGTCGACTTTGAATACCGTTGCAGCGGCAGTCGCCTGCAACAACGATGTGCATGTTCTCGTTGCAGGCCGCGACTGCGCGGCTGCTGTCCAGGCTGCTGCGCAGATTGTCGGCGTGGCCAAGGTGCTGCACGCTGACGCACCCTATCTTGGCGACGCGCTGGCCGAGAATCTGATGGCGCAGGTGCTGGCCATTGCTCGCTCTTACACACACATCCTTGCGCCGGCCACCGCCTTTGGCAAGAACGTGATGCCGCGTGTGGCCGCGCTGCTGGACGTGATGCAGATATCCGACGTGATCCACGTGCTGGGGCCGGACACGTTCGACCGGCCGATCTATGCCGGGAACGCAATTGCCACCGTGCGCAGCATCGATCCCATCAAGGTCATCACCGTGCGCACAACGGGCTTCGACCCTGTGGCCGCAAGCGGCGGAAGCGCAACCGTGGAAGCCCTGGTTGCCGTGGCCGAGACGGGTTTGTCCTGTTTGGTCGGGCGCGAGAGCACCAAGAGCGAGCGCCCCGAGCTGACTGCAGCCAAAATCATCGTTTCGGGCGGGCGAGGGCTTGGCAGCAAGGAAAATTTCGAGGCGGTAATGACGCCGCTGGCCGATAAGCTCGGTGCGGCTATGGGCGCAAGTCGCGCTGCGGTCGACGCCGGCTACGCACCGAATGACTGGCAGGTGGGGCAGACGGGAAAGATCGTTGCTCCACAGCTCTACGTGGCGGTGGGCATCTCGGGCGCCATCCAGCACTTGGCAGGCATGAAGGACAGCAAAGTCATCGTGGCCATCAACAAGGATGAAGAAGCACCGATTTTTGGTGTCGCCGATTACGGCTTGGTTGCCGATCTGTTCACGGCCGTGCCGGAGATGGTCAAGCAACTTTGAGGGCGCGACCCATCTCGCGCAAGCCCGTTCACACCATACAACAAAGCCTTCCTAGCTGGCCGCTTCGGCGCGTCCGACGCCTCCATGGCACTTCTCATGCCATGGCGTGCCCGGTTGGGGATCAAGACAGGAGACTCGCATGAGCTACATCGCCCCCATCAAGGACATGATGTTTTGTCTGGAGAATTTGGCTGGACTGGACACGATTGCCAAACTGCCCGGACACGAAGAGGCGACGCCCGATACGGCCCGAGCCGTATTGCAAGAGTGCGCACGGTTCACTCAAGATGTGATTGCCCCCTTGAACTGGGCGGGCGATCAGAATCCGAGCAGCTGGAATGCGGGCCAAGTGACCACTACTCCAGGTTTCAAGCAAGCCTTCCGGCAATTCGTCGACGGTGGATGGCAGGGCTTACAGCACCCCGCCGATTTTGGTGGCCAGGGATTGCCAAAGTGCATCGCCGCCGCCTGCACCGAAATGCTCAACAGCGCCAACCTGAGTTTCGCATTGTGTCCGCTACTGTCGGATGGCGCGATTGAGGCTTTGCTCACCGCTGGAAGTGAAGAGCAAAAGCATCGCTACATCCCGCGGCTGATTTCCGGAGAATGGACCGGAACCATGAATCTCACAGAGCCGCAGGCGGGGTCGGATCTGTCCTTGGTCCGAGCGCGCGCAGTGCCGCAGGATGGTGGAGGGTACCGGTTGTTCGGGCAGAAGATCTTCATTACTTATGGTGAGCACGACATGGCCGACAATATCGTCCATCTCGTGCTTGCCCGTCTGCCTGACGCGCCTGCAGGCGTAAAGGGCATCTCCTTGTTCATTGTGCCCAAGGTGCTTCCCGACGGACGCCGCAACGACGTGTGGTGCGCTTCAATCGAGCACAAGCTTGGCATCAAAGCCAGTCCCACTGCGGTGCTGGTGTATGGGGATGGCAAAGGGGAGGTCGGCGAGGGCGCCATCGGTGAAATCGTTGGCGAAGCCAATCGGGGCCTCGAGTACATGTTCATCATGATGAATGCCGCACGCTTTGCGGTCGGTACGCAGGGCATTGCCGTGGCTGAGCGCGCTTACCAAAAGGCAGCAAGCTATGCGCGGGACCGGGTACAGTCGCGCCCCGTGGATGGGAGCGCGCAAGAGTCAGTCGCTATCGTGCATCATCCAGACGTGCGTCGCATGCTCATGACCATGCGAGCGCTCACGGAGGGTTCGCGTGCACTTGCACTCGTGGGTGCGAGCTTGCATGACCTCGGTCGTGCACATCCCGATGAGGTTCAGCGGGCGGCGCACGAGGCGGCCTACGAATTTCTCGTCCCGATCATCAAGGGGTTTTCCACCGAGATGAGCATCGAGGTGGCTAGTCTCGGCGTGCAGGTGCACGGCGGTATGGGGTTCATCGAGGAAACCGGTGCCGCGCAGTTCTACCGTGACGCGCGCATTCTCACCATTTATGAAGGCACCACGGCCGTTCAGGCGAACGACTTGGTGGGGCGCAAGACGGTGCGTGACGGCGGGGCTTTGGCGCTGAGCTTCAGCCGCCGCGCCGCAGACGTGGAAGACAGACTGCAGGCCAGTGGCCACGCCCAAGCGATGACCATGGCCAGCCAGATGGCGGAAGCACGCGCCGCCTATGAGCAAGTCGTGACGTTCATCGTTGCCAACAGCAAGTCTCGGCCGAATGCGGCCTACGCGGGTAGCGTGCCCTACCTGATGCTTGCGGGATACCTGCTGGCAGGCTGGCAGATGGGTGAGGCCTGGCTGGCCGCGGATGCGCTGACGCAGGCAGACGGGTCGTTCGCCCAGGCCAAGCGCGCAACGTGTGCGTTCTACTGCGCCCACATGCTGCCACGTTGTGCCAGCCTGCGTGATTCAATTCTGCAAGGTGCCGATAGTGTCATGGCGCTACCCGTTGAGATGTTCTGATGGCCCGAACCCAAGGTATTCGAGGGTGACGATGAAATTGCCGCGATGACAGGTGAGAGCCCTGATGACGCCAAGCCGCTTGCATGCCGCTATGAGCGGCTTTGATCGCGGTCGGCCACCGTTGTTTTCCGATTGCATGCAGTGCCCCTAGCCGAAGTAGACCTTTTCTGATTTTGCCATCGCGGACTCTTTCCATGCCCCTGCCCAGTGCCCTGTCTCGTCTGCGCCTGCCCGTGATTGGCTCGCCGCTGTTCATCATCTCGAACCCTAAGTTGGTGATCGCCCAGTGCACAGCGGGAATCGTCGGCAGCTTTCCCGCACTCAATGCGCGACCTGCGTCGCAACTTGATGAATGGTTAGCCGAGATCACGGACGCGTTGGCGAGATGGGACCAGACGCATCCCGATCAACCAGCAGCGCCCTTCGCCGTCAACCAGATCGTGCACAAAAGCAATGATCGGTTAGAACAGGACATGTTGGTTTGCGCGAAGTACAAGGTGCCCATCGTGATCACCTCGCTTGGCGCCCGGCCCGAGGTGAATCAGGCGGTGCATGCCTGGGGCGGCATCGTTCTGCACGACGTCATCAACAGTCTGTTTGCGCACAAGGCCGTGGAGAAAGGTGCCGACGGCCTGATTGCCGTGGCGACTGGCGCAGGTGGACATGCTGGGACTCTATCGCCGTTTGCGCTTGTGCAGGAAATTCGTCAATGGTTTGAAGGGCCGCTTGTGCTCTCGGGCGCGATCGCCCGCGGCGATGCGGTGTTGGCGGCGCAGGCAATGGGAGCCGACCTGGCTTACATCGGTAGCGCCTTTATCGCGACCGAGGAGGCCAGGGCGGTCGATGCGTACAAGCAAATGATCGCCGCGAGCAGCGCTGAAGACATCGTCTACACCAACCTGTTCACTGGTGTACATGGCAACTACCTGCGAGGTTCCATCGTCGCCGCAGGCCTTGATCCGGAGCATCTGCCGCAAGGGGACCCCAGCAGGATGGACTTTGCCGCCGCTGTAAGCGGGGCCAAGGCTTGGAAGGATATATGGGGCTGCGGTCAGGGGATTGGCGCAGTTGACCACGTGCTTCCAGCCGCTGGGTTGGTTGACCGCCTTGGTCGCGAGTACCACGCCGCACGTCAGCGGCTATGCAGCGCCGCGCAGTGGGCATCGGTCGGCGTGTAAGTGGAGCACAATTGGCAACTGGGGCTGCCGAATTGAGGCACCGGGCCGCGGCGACGGATCACAAACCAGGTTGGCCGCGCGTTTGACGTCCGCATTCAGGATGGAGGAACTTGCCATGCGCGCACGGCATCAGGTGGGAGCAATCAACACGGGGCAGACCGCCAATCCGCGTCCCGACGCCGAGCGGTTGGCGCGCTGCAAGACGTTCGCGGAGTTTTATCCCCTTTACTTGGCCGAGCACAGCAATGCAACCTGCAGGCGTCTGCACTTCGCAGGGTCAACGCTGGCGCTGCTCTGCCTGTTTTTCCTGGTGTTTACCGGCAATGTCTGGCTGTTGGCGATGGCGGCGTTTTGCGGCTATGCATTCGCTTGGGCGGGACACTATTTCTTCGAACACAATCGTCCCGCCACCTTCATCAGACCGCTGTACAGCCTCATGGGTGATTGGGTGATGTGGTGGCAATTGTTGAGCGGGCGCTTGGCTTGTTAGCCCCCAGCGGCGGCGATCGACGCCTTGCTCACCCTACGATGGAGAGCCTTCGATCTTTGGCACTTGACTCGTTGCGCAACAGGCCTCGCTGTTGAGACCGGCGAAGGACAGCCCGGATGTCCCAGTCGTGCTTGCGGGGGATGCGGGGTGTTCGCTTATGCTGTAATTTGTCCTGTAAAGAAGCGCGGGGCACGCCCGGATCGCCTGTCAAGTGTGTGGTGCAGTCATACCGCCGGCAGGAGGAACCCACCAAAGCGGCGCATGCTGGCTTGATGCAGGAGTGAGCGCCGTAGGAAGCGCTGCCCTTGCCGCACAAGCGTCGCCGAAAGCCAAGGGCAGCGAGGATGTCAACGCGCTGCGCAACCACACGAGCTATGACCACACCCCAAGACCCTGATTATTCGTTGATTTTCAATAACAACCAACGCTGGGTCGCACGCGTCAACGAGACACGACCAGGCTTTTTTGAGAGCTTGGCACGGCAGCAGGCACCGAAATATTTCTGGATCGGTTGCGCGGACTCACGCGTACCTGCCAACGAAGTCATTGATCTTGCGCCGGGTGAAGTGTTCGTGCACCGCAACGTGGCTAACGTCGTTCCGCATTCAGATCTCAATGCGTTATCCACTCTGCAGTTCGCGGTCGACGTGCTCGGGGTGCAGCACATTCTTGTGGTGGGGCACTATGGATGCGGTGGCATCAAAGCCGTGTTGGACAACGCGCGTGTGGGGCTCGCCGACAACTGGCTCGGTCACGTGGGCGACGTCATGGAGCGCCATCTCACCCAGCTTGATGCCCTTCCCGACGTACAGGCACGGCATGACCGATTGTGCGAACTCAACGCCTTGGAGCAGGCGAACAATGTATGCCGCACAACAGTGCTCCAAGACGCGTGGGCGCGTGGCCAACGCGTGACGGTACATGCTTGCGTCTACGGCCTCAAGGACGGCCTGCTGCGCGACCTCAATTTCAACGTGCAGGAATCAAAGTCGGTAGCGTCGCAATTCGTCGCCGCGTTGAACGCCTTGCGCGGCCGCCGCTAAGAGGCGCCCGCCGGCTCCTGCGAGGGGATTATGCCCGTTGCTACGGGGGTAATCCGCGATGGTCCGTCGGGACCATCGCCAGCAGGCATGAAGGCCGGAATCTGCGGCAGATAACTGCGTGCCATCGCCTGGCTTTCTGTGCGCAAAAAGTCCAGGAAAGTCTGCGCAACAACCGACAGCTGCTTTTCCGCATGGTGGAGCACATACCATTGGCGGCGGATGGGAAAGCCTTGCACATCGAGGACCGTGATCTCGTCGCTGTTCTTTTCAAGCGCCAGCGTATGGGCCGAAAGCACCGCGAGCCCCAATCCTCCAGCCACAGCCAGCTTGATGGCTTCGTTGCTGCCCAGCTCCATACGCACCTTCAGGCCAAGTCCCATGTCCTTGAAATGATTTTCAGCGGCGAGTCGGGTGCCGGAGCCGGGCTCGCGAATCAGGAAATATTCCTCGGCCAATCGTGGCAGGGCGATATGTCGTTGCCCAGCCAGCGGGTGGTCGTGCGGAGCCACCACCACCAACGGGTTGTCCAGGAAGGACTCGGCCTCAACGTCCATGTGCTCAGGCGGCTGGCCCAGGACATAGAGGTCATCGGCGTTGTCTGCGAGTCGCTGCAGCACCTTGCCGCGGTTGGTGACTTCCAGCGCAACTTCGATGCCGGGGTAACGCTCGAAAAAGCGGCCCAGCAGTCGCGGAATGAAATATTGCGCCGTGGTGATGACCGACAGGCGGAGGCGCCCCGCCTTGGTGCCCTTCAAGTCTGACACCACCATCTCGAATCGTGCGAGCTGGTCGAAGATCACCCCGCATGTCTTGAGCAATTCCTGGCCCGCTTGGGTGAGGTAAAGCTTCTTGCCAACCTGCTCCAAAAGGGGCAGGCCAACCATGTCGCTGAGCTGCTTGAGCTGGATCGATACGGTGGGCTGTGTGAGGTGCAATTCCTCGGCTGCGCGCGTCACGCTACGCAGCCGCGCGATGGCTTCGAAGACCTTCAACTGGCGCAATGTGGCGTGGCGCATAGATCGATTTGCTGCAATGCAATATCAAACATAGATAAGCATCTATGATAGCAAGGCAAAAAAACAATTATTTTTTGTCTATGAAGGAGACTACATTTCCTCTGCTCGTTCGGGCGCCACGCCATCTCAACACTGTCGGGACGGCCCTCGTTTCAATCATGCAAGGAGTTTTTAATGGCCACTAAAACCTACAACGCCGGTGTGAAAGAGTACCGGCAGACTTACTGGGAACCGAATTACACCCCGAAGGACACCGACATTCTGGCGTGCTTCAAGATCACCCCGCAGCCGGGCGTGGACCGCGAGGAGGTGGCCGCTGCTGTGGCCGCTGAGTCGTCAACCGGCACCTGGACTACGGTGTGGACGGATCTGTTGACGGATCTTGACTATTACAAGGGACGTGCCTATCGCATCGAGGACGTGCCCGGCGACGACACCTGCTTCTACGCCTTTGTGGCTTACCCGATCGACTTGTTCGAAGAGGGTTCCGTGGTGAACGTGCTGACCTCTCTGGTTGGTAACGTGTTTGGTTTTAAGGCGCTGCGCGCCCTGCGCTTGGAAGATGTTCGTTTCCCCATTGCCTATGTGAAGACTTGTGGGGGCCCCCCCAATGGTATCCAGGTTGAGCGTGACAAGATGAACAAGTATGGTCGTCCGCTCCTGGGCTGTACCATCAAGCCCAAGCTCGGTCTGTCTGCCAAGAACTATGGTCGCGCTGTGTATGAATGCCTGCGCGGTGGGCTGGATTTCACAAAGGATGACGAAAACGTCAACAGCCAACCATTCATGCGTTGGCGCGACCGCTTCGCATTCGTGCATGAAGCGACGCTGAAAGCACAACGTGAAACCGGCGAGCGCAAGGGCCACTACCTGAACGTGACGGCCCCCACCCCCGAGGAAATGTACAAGCGCGCGGAGTTCGCCAAGGAAATTGGCGCGCCCATCATCATGCACGATTACCTGACCGGAGGCCTTACGGCCAACACCGGGCTG
>JAGWOZ010000043.1 GCA_028870715.1 Betaproteobacteria bacterium
AGCCAGCCACTTTCAGGCGTTGGCGGCCAATGTGCGCGATGGAGCGCACTTTGTTTGTGTGTCGGAGGCCACGCGGCGCGATTTGCTCAGCCTGTTTCCTGAGGCTGAAGCGCGTGCGGTCACCATCCACAACATGCTGCCATCCCACTACCACCCCGAGGCAGTGGAACCGGAACGCGTACCGGGCATTGTGCGACGGCATCTCCATGATGAATTTCGCGCCAAAGGCAGCAGCGCGAAGGCCGACCGTAGTGTTTACAAGCTGGCCAAGTCGTTCTCTAACGAGGCGGAAAAATCAGCCTTTTACGCTCACGTGTTTGGCCACAGTTCGCGCTTTGTGTTGATGGTCTCGACCATCGAGCCGCGCAAAAATCACGCGCGGCTGATCGAGGCTTGGGAGGTCTTGCGCGACCGGGTGGACCCCGACCTCAAGTTGATCCTGGTCGGCCACATTGGCTGGGACCACAAGGCGGTGCTGGAGGGTTGCCTGCCCTGGATTGAGCAGGGTGGCCTGTTCATGCTGCACAGCGTGCCAGCGGAATCGATGCGCATTCTGTATCAACAGGCCACCGTCACGGTATGCCCGAGCGTGGGCGAGGGGTTTGATTTCTCCGGGGCAGAAGCCATGCGCTGTGGCGGCGTGGTGGCAGCCTCCGACATTCCTGTGCATCGCGAGGTGTATGGCGATGCTGCCGTGTACTTTGACCCCTACGACACGCAAACTTTGGTGCAGGCGTTGCAAAGCCTGGTGTACGCTGATGATGCCCAAGCGCGCACCGCAGCGCTGCGTGAAGCCGGGCTGGAGCACAGCGCGCGCTACCTGCCCGAGCGCATCGTGCCGCAGTGGGAGGCGTTCTTGCAGGGGCTGGTCGGAAAGGGATAGCGAGATAGCGGCAGAGTCAGTCTTGCAGCCTGCCACAGGGTTAAGCTACGGTCGTAAGGTGCACGCTTGGTTCACTCGGTCGAGGACAAACATTTGCTGGCCGCTGTCATCCTCCTCGACAAGCGCGATGATGGCGCCGTCCACCAGTCGGCAGTTGCGCGACTTTTCTCGAAGGCCGCGGCGCTCTCCAAGGTGCGGCACGATCCATTCAAAATGTCGGCGTCGACTTGATCGCGCTTGGCAAGTCCCTGAAATTTTTCGCTCCTCCATCTGCCATGGCCGTCAATGACGCAATCCTCGTCGATGTCACACGCTTGGCCGCGCGTCTGCTCGAAGGCAAACACCCCACGGGCGTCGATCGGGTGAGCCTGGCCTACATCGCCCATTTCCGGGCGCAGGCGCGGGCCGTGGTGCGGCACTGGGGCCGGTGGATGCAGCTCTCGCCCCCTGCATCGCAGCGCATGTTTGCCGCCTTTCTCGGCGAGGACGATCAGCCGAAGACGACGATACGCCGCGCCGTTGCGGCAGCGTACGTGCTGCCCTCGCGTTTGACCGACGGTGCCCTGCTCTTCAACACCGGGCATAGTGGTCTGGACGATCCGCAGTATGCGTTGCGGGTGCAGCGCCACGGGGTGCGTCCCGTCTATTTTCTGCACGACCTCATTCCCCTCACCCACCCGGAGTACTGCCGCGCGGGGGAGGTGGATAAACACCACCAGCGCTTGCGCACCATCGTGCACACGGGGCATGGCGTCATTGCCAACTCACAGGCAACCTTGCACGACTTTCTGGCCTACGCCCGCGCACACAACCTTTCCGCACCTGCGGATGTCGTGGCACATCTGGGGGTGTCGCCGCTGCCGGAGCCGGCGCCGACACCCCCGGTGGCCTCGCCCTATTTTGTGATGCTTGGCACGATCGAGGCGCGGAAGAATCATCTCATGGTGTTGCACGCATGGCGGGAGGTGGTGGAGCGCCTGGGCGTGGCTGCGCCGAAGTTGGTCATCATTGGCCAGCGCGGCTGGGAGTGCGAGCAGGTGGTGGATTTGCTGGAGCGTTGTGAAGCGCTGCACGATGTGGTGCAGGAAGTGCCTCGCTGCGACGACGCTCAGCTGGCGACGTGGCTTGCGCATGCTCAGGCGTTGCTGTTTCCGTCGTTTGCCGAGGGTTATGGGCTGCCCTTGGTGGAGGCGCTTGCTGCGGGCGTGCCGGTCATTGCCAGTGACTTGCCGGCTTTCCGCGAAGTGGCTGGCGATGTTCCGCACTACCTCGATCCGATCGACGGTGTTGGGTGGCTCCAAGCGGTGCTGGCATTTGCCGACCCGCGGCACCCTGGGCGGCAGGCGCAACTGGTGCGCATGCAGGGGTTCGAGGCTCCGTCCTGGAAGGCGCATTTCGTCAAGGTGGACGCCTGGTTGCGCCAGATCGGGCATGGCCGCCAACGGGTCAGCGCACCAGAGATGCATGAGGCCGGCCTTGCCCCAAACGACTGAATTTTCCGGCCATCCACCCGACGCCGCGCAGCGCCTGGAGGGTCTGCCCGAGGTGTTGCATGTGGTGGCGTTTCCGCGCTGGAAATGGCGCGTGATCCGGCAGTGCTTTCCGGGGCACACGCTGCGCTTTGTCCAAGCCGAAAACATCACCCAGCAGGCGCGCTGCCTGGTGCTTTGGGGCACGTCTGCCGTGCCGCATGGTGCTGCGGCAGACGTGCAGGTCTTGCGCGTGGAGGACGGCTTCTTGCGCTCTGTCGGACTGGGCGCGGAGCTGGTGCGACCCCTTTCGTGGGTGATCGATACGCGCGGCATCTATTACGACGCCGGGCAGCAGTCGGATCTGGAATGGCTGCTAGGGCATGCCACTTTTGCACCAGCACTGTTGGATCGCGCGCGCGCATTGCGCGCGCGCATTGTCTCGGCTGGGCTGACAAAATACAACGTGGGCTCGCAAGCGTGGCAACGACCACGCCACGCTTCACAGGTGATCCTGGTGCCTGGGCAGGTGGAAAGCGATGCGTCGATCGCCTTTGGCGCACCGGGGTTGTGCCGCAATATGGAGTTGCTGCAGCACGTCCGCCAAGACAACCCTAGCGCCTACGTGCTCTACAAACCACATCCGGACGTGGCTGCCCGGCTGCGCATCACCGGCGTCGATGAAGAGCGCGCAAGGCAGTGGTGCGATGCCGTCGTGACCGATGTGCCAATGCACGTCCTGCTCGATGCTGTGGACACCGTACATGTTCTGACGTCGCTGACCGGGTTTGAGGCGCTGTTGCGTGGCAAGGCAGTGACCTGCCATGGTCAGCCCTTTTATTCTGGCTGGGGGCTGACCCAGGATGTATTACCGCACCGGCGCCGCAGCCGCACGCTGAGTCTCGACGAACTCGTTGCGGCCGCCTTGATTCTCTACCCTCTCTACCTTGAGCGCGGCGGAGACGGTCTCGTCAGCCCTGAGCGGGCGCTCGATCAGCTGGCACAGTGGAAGGTGCGCAAGGGCAGCACGCCAGCTTGGTGGATCGAGATTTACCGCTTTTTTCTGCGGCGGTTCATCGGCGTACGTTGAGGAACGTCACGGCCACCAGCAGCGTGGGCACGTGGTTCGTCTCGATCCGGAGGGAGCACGAGGCTGAGCAGCCGGTGCTGCAGGCCGCCATCGCCATTGATCCGGGCTTCGCACGCTTCACCAGCACGATCGACGATGCGTTCCTTGCGCTGCTGAGCAGCTCCAGGCGATTCGCGGCGCGCCCCTCCTGCGGAGTCAGGCGCTCACCGCAGGCGTTTTCGCTTCGTCCGTGCAAGCTGCAGCCAAAGGCTGAGTAGGGGAAAGGGGGCCACCACACCTGGACGTCACGCTGGGTGGCCCCGGGACGATTTGCCCCACCCGATCCGTC
Organism: Betaproteobacteria bacterium; assembly: GCA_028870715.1. Classification (GTDB taxonomy): domain Bacteria; phylum Pseudomonadota; class Gammaproteobacteria; order Burkholderiales; family Burkholderiaceae_C; genus Thiomonas_A. The sequence goes on from JAGWOZ010000043.1 coordinate 3,771, forward strand.
AGGAGCCTGTGCGCGGCCTCCTGCGCAGCCAGGCTGAGCCCTGACTCCTCGAAAAATACCCCCCGAATCTGGATGGTGCCTGCCAGCGCCTTGAGAAAGGCTCGCACGAACTCGGCGTCCGGCATGGTGGGGTTGCGCCAGAAATTGTCGAGGCCATTCTGATGCGTGAGCCCCGCCACGTCGAAGACCGCTTGGCCCAGCACCTGCAAGGGCCTTCCCAGATGCAAGGCACGCATGCCTGTTGTGCTGTTGACCGTGACCACGCCTTGCGCGTGCGTGATGAGCGAGTCAAGGTGGCCGCCGCGCAGATAGCGCACACGATGCGCAATGCCCAGTGTGGCCGCCTCCTTCTGCAGGACGTGCGCCCAGTTCTTCAGCGCCGGATCCCAGGGGTGTTCCTTGACCACCAGCAATGCATCGGGCGCCGCGTGCAACGCGAAGGAGCGCAGCACGTAATGGATCGAGTCCGCGACCCCATCGAAGGGGGAATAGGCGACGATCTGAAAGTCGAAATTCAGTTGCAATGGGAACAGGAAATAGGGCTGCGCCGAAGCGATGAGCTGTGCAACCTCTGTTTGAGTGCGTGCTTTGCCCAAGCGGTTGGTCAACAGCCGCAAGCCACTTGCTGCCGTGTAAATCAGCGTGTGTGGCCGGAGGTCGCTGCGCCGATAACGGGGAAACATCCATCCCAGAGCCAAATTGGCCATGTTGTGGAGCAGGTCGCCACGCGCCATGCGATATGCGCTGTCGACATGACGCGGAGTCCAGTCCACCTCGGGCGCCTGCGCCGCCAGGGCGTGAATGGCTTCGGGATCGCGCGGAAACTGCGACGCGCCGCTCATGCCGTTGCGCTCGAAGGTAATCCAGTCCGGGCGGATATAGCCAAAATCATTCACCGTCACGCGCACTCCGTGCGCCAGAGCGATATCCACGGCCTCGCGGTGGTAGCGGCGGTTTTCGCCCAGCACGATGAGATCGGTGACGCCCTCTTCCACCATGAACCGTGTGATGAAGGCGGGCCATTGCGACACGCTGCCACGATAGGCAATCGTATTGTCGCCACGCCAGAACAACCAGTCGCCCGCGCACAGATTGATGCGCGTAATGCGCCAGCCCCGTGTGCTCAGGTGTTTGGCGACACGCTGGTAAAAGGGTGCCGGCATGCCTTGCAGGAATACCACGTGTCGCAACTGTTGGGGCGGGGGCGATACTGTCACGATCACTGCAAATGATTGGCCTGAAACCAGGCGATGGACGCGGCCATGGCCTGGGCGTAGGGGACGCGGCCGACTGGACAACCGGCGGCGGCAAGTTTGGCCGCGCTGTGACCACATGTATGCCCGAAAATCTTGACGATCATGCGATGGAGCAAGGGCTCGCGGCGGATGCGCAAAAGCCGGTAGGGTGCTTCCACGACCGCAGCTGCGACATAGGCAACTGCGTAAGGCAGGTCAAGAATCCAGCCCTTGCCGCCAATGCCCTGCCGCAGGTCATCGAGAAAACGCCTCCAGGTGATGGCCTCCGAGTCCGCGACGTTGTAGGTCTCCCCCATCGCCTGCGGAGCCCGCGCAGCCCAAAGCAGGCAATCAACCAGATTCTCCACATACAGGAACCCCGCGTCGGTCGCACCACCGGCCACCCGCAGCATCAAGCCGCTTTGCAACTCGCGCCCGACGCGCTCGATGAACGGGCTGCCTGAGCCCATGACGTTGGCCGGGCGAAGGATGACGTAGGGCAACCCGATGCGCTGGGCATGCTCGTGCACAACACGCTCGCCACGCAGCTTGCTGTCACCGTAGCCAAACCCCGGGGGACAAGGCGCGCAGGACTCGTCGCAGGGGTGCGCAGGCAGCCCATAGACATCAACCGTGGACACATGCACCAGACGCTGTGGCAGCGTCGTCTGCACTTCGATGGTCTGCAGGAGATGGCGCACGCCGGTGACGTTGGTCGCCTCGTAGTGTTCTGCACGATCCCACGTGCTGACATTCGCCGCGCAGTGGAAAATCCAATCAGTCCCCTGCACTGCTGGACCGAGCGTCGTGGCGTCAGTCAGGTCACCGCGGCAGATCTCAGCGCGCCCGGCCAGGTCTGCCGGCACGCTGGCGGGATCGCGCACGAGGAGTTTCAGATGCGCCCCCTCACGGCTCAGGCGCCTGGCGAGGTGACTGCCGACGAATCCGGTCGCGCCGGTAACAAGAACCGTGCGCCCTGCAAAACTCGGCAGGCTCATGGCCGCGACGCCGCCAGCGCGTTGGCCTTGAACACCTGCCGCGGGGTGGGATTGGGGACGGTGTTGAGCAGGGCATACCCCAGACCCACGAATGGGTTGATCAAACTCCAGGATGCGCGAATGGCAAGTTTGATCGGCACGACGTCCGCGCCAAGATCCTGCTTGATGGGGTATGTGGTCAGCCCCATTTCCAGTCGCTTGGCGCCAAGGAGAATGGCCGTCTCCACCACCGTGTGCGCAATATAGAGATACAGGCTGTCGTTCTCCGCAACCTCCCGTCCGACGTAGAGCCACCTCAGCATGTCGCCATCACGCATCAACAGCGCATGCCCAACCAGATCCTCGCCCCGGTAAAACAGGAGCACCTGGGCCAGGGCGCCCATTTGCGCGGAAAGCTCACGATAGAACACGGGTGTGAGGACTTCCCGCTGGAACTCGCTCGCATGGGTGTGCACAACCATCCATTGCGCGCAAAGCGTGTCGGCCAGCGAGGCGAAATCGTCAACCAGCACATGATGCACGCCTGCATCGGCATTGCGCTTGAGGTGCTTGTTGAGCTTGCTGCGGAAATAGCTACGCATGTCCGCGCGGTACTGCTGCGGCGTGCCCCAGCGCAGGTCCACGTAGGTGTTGGGCAGGCTGTCGGTCCAGTGATAGCCAAAGCGCGCCCACTGCGCTTGCAGCGCGTGCGCATCGGGCTCGAAATCACGCACGACGATGATGAGGCAGCCTTCCTCGCGGGCCATGGCCCGCAGCACAGAGTTCAGGCTCTTGATAAATTGCGCCTCCGACACCGCATCGGCCTTGATGAAGGGGGGACTGCTGATCGTGATCGGTGTGCCGCATTCGAGCATCTTCCATTTGAGGAAGCTGGGAAAGATTTTACGCACGGCACCCAAGGCGCGTCGCACGAACGCCGGCGCGAAAATCGCAATGTCAGTGGTCACCGTGTAAACGGTCGTCAGCCCCACCGGTCGATCCCCCTCGTCGTAGAAGAGGACGTACCGATAGGCAAAATCGTTCATGCCCGACGATTCGATCACAGACCAGAAGGCACGGCTCATCGCTGCAGAGCCGTTGGCGCTCAGCGTGTCCCAGTCCTGGTGTGGAACGTCGGCAATTCGATCGTGAACTTTGAGTTTGAGGTGATGCACGGGTTAGCAGGGGGGTGCGATGCGGGTCGTCTGCTCGACCCTGGATCTTTGATGCGCTATGGTATCCGGGCTCTTTGCCAATTCAGTTGCACTTTTGCATCGCGATGAGCGCTGCAATAAGCAGTTACCCGACTCAGGCTGCAACCTCGCGCAAATCAGCAACGGGCTGGTGCCCAAAGGACGCACTGAGCGCGTACCCGATCAGCCGCTCGGCGCAATCGCGTGGCGAAGCGAGTTCGCCGTGCGCCTTGAGCGCGTCAAACCGCGCGCGCATCGGGAAGGACTCAAGGGTTGTGGCGCGGATCGCGGCTTGCATCGCGGTGTCGATGACCCCAGGGGCGAGGCTGCAGATGCGCACACCCGCCGTCTGGTCGAGCGCAACAGCGCGCGCATGGTGATCCAGCGCAGCCTTGGTTGCGCAATACACGCTCCACCCCGCATAGGCGTTGCGCGCAGCACCGCTGGAGACATGCAAGATGCGCCGGTCCTGCGTCGCATCGGTTGCGGCAACGAGGGCGCTGCTGAGCATCAGGGGCGCGGCAACGTTCAGCGCCACCGCTTTGGCAACGGCCATCGCATCCTGCATCGGTAGCGCCCCGATCGGCTCCACCGTCCCGGCATTGTTGACCAGCACAATCTGCTCGCGCCCCAGACCCCAGTTCGCCAGCGTTGGCCCAGCCAACCACGCGCCAAGCGCCGAGGCGTCGCTCAGATCCAGGATGACTTCCTGCAGGAGCGTCGGGTAGCGCTGGCCAAGGTCCGCGTGCGCATGCCGCGACAACCCCAGCGTGGCAATTCCCCGCTCAAGCAGGTTCTCGGCGATGGCGGCACCCAGGCCGCGTGAATGACCGGTGATGACGGCGCTGATCTGCATCAATCGATGTCCTTCGTTGACAGCCGTGCGGGCGCAGCACCTTGCTCAAAGCCGCGCCGCGTGCCAGCCGATGCCGCCAAAACGGCGACCCTCTCATCCGTTTGCGCGCATCGCAGGGGGCCGCGCCTTGGTGCACCCATTTTAGATGGGGCCAAACTGCGGGTCGCCGCAACAGCGGCTTCGTGGCGGGAGCGTTCATCTACGGCGCGATCTTGCGCTTGAGCGCCAGCGCCACCGGCCGGGGCAGATTCGGCATCGACCGAAGCAGCCAGGGCAGGACCTTGCGCTTGGCACCGCTGAGCGACTCGGGCACCAGGGCTTCGATCAGGTGCGGGCCGGGGTAGGCCAAGGCGTATTCCAGCGCCTTGGTGAAGTCCTCTGCCGTGCTGGCGCGCACCGCATGCACGCCCATGCCCTGCGCCAGCTGGGCGAAGTTCAGGCGCGGGCCATCCAAGTCCAACTGGGCTTTGGCTTTGGCCTTGGCGCCGCCGTCGGCCGCGCCCACGCGTTCCAGCTCCACGTTCAGCACCGAGTAGCTGGCGTTGTTGAAGATGATGCTGACCACGTGCAGGTTCTCGCGCGCCATGCTCCACAGCGCCTGGATGGTGTACATGGCGGTGCCGTCGCCAATGAGCGCAATCACCGGCCTATCGGGGCAGGCAACGGCCGCGCCCACGGCATTGGGCAGGCCCTGGCCGATAGCGCCGCCGGTCAGCGTGATCAGGTCGTGGCGCGGGCAGCCGGCGGTCATGGCGCCGAGCATCAGGCCGCTGGTGATGGCCTCGTCAATCAGGATGGCGCCCTCGGGCAGCAGATGGCCCACGGCCTTGCAGACCTTGGGCGCGGAGAGCGCGCCGCGCGGGCGGCCGGGGCGCTGGGGCTCCTGCAGCCGGGGCCGGGTTTGCACTGCGCCCAGGGCGGCGGCGAGCTTTTCCAGACTGGTCAGGGCGTTTTGCTCGGGCGCGGCCAGGGTGCGCACGATGCAGCCATCGGGCACCAGGTTGCTGGCCTTGCCGGGGTAGGCAAAGAAGGACACCGGCGCCTTGGCATCGACGAGGATCAGGTGCTTGACGTCCGCCAGCTGTACGCCCGCCATCTCGGCCAGATACGCGATGCGCTCGACCGTCGGCAGGCCCGCACCGCGCGTCAGGCGCGTGGGGAAGACCTCGGCCAAGAGCTGCACTCTCGCGTGCGCCGCGATGCGCGCCGCTGCCAGCAAGCCCGGCTCGCGCAGCGCTTGGCCTCCAAGCAGCAGGGCCGCCTTTTCGCCCGCGCGCACGGCTTGGGTGATGGCCCCGGCGATGGCTTGCACCACGGCGTCATCGGCAGCTGGGGCCGGGCTTTGGGTCGGCATGGGGCAACGCTGAGCACCCTCGCCCCAGGACACGTCAGCGGGCAGGATGAGCGTGGCCACTTGGCCCGGCAGGCGGCGTGCGGCCTGTACGGCGGCCACGGCGTCCTGGCTGAGTTGGGCGGTGTTGGCGCTTGTGCGCACAAAGCTGGGCGAGACGTTCTTCGCCACTGTCTCGATGTCGGACTGCAACTGCGCGTCGTACTGGGTGTGGAACGTGGCATGGTCACCGACGATGTTGACAACTGGCACCTTACCCTTGCGTGCGTTATGCAGGTTGGCCAACCCGTTGCCCAGGCCGCAACCCATGTGCAAGAGCGTGGCGGCGGGCTTGCCGGCCATGCGCGCGTATCCGTCGGCAGCGCCCGTGGCCACGCCTTCGAACAAGGTCAGCACGGCGCGCATGCGCGGCTCGCTGTCGAGCGCGGCGACGAAATGCATCTCGCTGGTACCCGGGTTGGTAAAGCAGACTTCGACACCAGCATCGGTCAGAGTCTGCAGCAGGGCTTGAGCTCCGTTCATGGGACCGTCCTTCGGAAAATCAATCGCTACCGGCAGGTGTTTGCGCCACCGCGGGTAATGGAGCGCGCAGCCGCTCGAGCCGTGAGAATGCAGCCGGGCAGGAAGGTGCCCTCCAATGATCGCTTGCCGCTGGCGCCGCCGCCACCAAAGCCCGCGGCCTCGCCCACGCAGTACAGGCCGTCCACCGGCTCCCCAGCGCTGTCCAACACGCGGCTTTGCAGATCGGTCCGCAGGCCGCCCAGGCTCTTGCGTGTGATGAGCTGCAGGTGAATGGCGATGAACGGCCCGGCGCCCTTTTGCTGCAGCGGCGCGGGCTTACAGGTGCGCAGCATGTCGGGCCGCCACTGGCGTGCATGCAGGATGCGGCGGATCTGGTCGTCGTTTTCCAGCTTGTTGCCGTTGCTGAAATTGGCGTCGAAGGCGTCGGCCGTGGCCTGCAAGGTGGCGGCCTGCACGTCGTGCGACGCGGTGAGCGCATTCATCTTGACAGCCAGCTCGGCCAGGGTGTCGGCCACCAGGAAATGCGGACTCTCGCTTTGCATCTGCCGCACCAGGCGGTGGTTCCCCAGCAGGGTTTCCTTGATGAATGCCGGGAACTTCATGTCGCGGATGCGCTGGTTGTGCTCAGCGCCGGAGATGGCGAACTCCTTGGCCGCAATGCGCCAGTTGAGCAGATGCCAGGTCCAGGGTTTGTCTTGCTGCGCCACCCGCTGGCACAGCCAGTGGGTGTCAAATCCCGTCACCAAGGGCTCGGGGCCGATGCGCTTGCCGGAGTGATTCAGCCACAGGGCTGACTTACAGGGAATGATGGAGAGCCCGTGACCGGCAAACTCTGGATAGGGGTGCGGAATGCCCGCCGCGTAGTTCCACATCTCGCCCGCGTGGGTGATCTGCGCGCCAAAGCGTTCGGCAGCGTGGTGGTGCAAGCGGCCGTCGGCAAAGGGGTGAGCCCCGTTGAGCATGGCGGCTGGCATGAAGCGATTTCTGGGCCAGTTGGCACGCGTCTCGGCGTGGCCACCGTTGATGCCGCCCATGGCCAGCACCACCACGGGTGCGCGCAGTTGCAGCGCTTGGCCGCTACCTTCGTCGATGGCCACGGCACCGCTGAGGCCGCCGCTGCTCTGCTCCAACTGCGTGACGCGATGACGGTGCAAGAGCGTCAGGCGGCCATCCCCGCTCGCCCGGCGCAGCGCGGCGATCATGCGCCGCGTGAGCTCGCGCGAGGTACCCCAGACCACGTGGTAGCGGGGCAGGCTGTTGCCTTCGCCATGCCGGCCGCGCTCGACCCAGTTCACGGCGGGCATGAACTTAAGGCCCTCGCCGAGCAACCAGTCATAGACCTGGCTGCGCGAATGCTCGACGTAATAGCGCGCCCACTGCCGGGGAAAGAGGTCATCCTCAGCCAGCTCGCCAAAGCGCTGCCAGTCGGCCAGGGCGCGCTCGGGCGTGTCGGGAATTCTCATCTTCGCCTGCAAGAGCGTGCCCACCAGCGCCATGCCGCCAAACGCCCACAGGGCCAGCCCACCAAAACGCTCGGGTGTGTCGCGATCGATCAAAATGACTCGCTGACCAGCGCGCAGCAACTCCAGAGCCGCGACGATGCCCGCCAAGCCGCCCCCCACCACCAATGCGTCGGTCTGCAATGCAGCCATCGGTTTTCCCCTGTCACGACCAAATGGCGATTTTCTGTCGCGCGACAAAGTTACGTTCTGTTTGCCATTGACACTTTACGACACACTTCCTATCTTTAGCTGGTGCACTTGCAATCCATGTTGTCCAGTACGGCTGGCCGGTGCGATCCGATTCATGACGCTCAAAGGAGAGCCAATATGCTGACCCGTATTTTTGCCATCGCCCTGGCGATGGTCCTGTCCACCTTCTCCGCGCCCTATGCATCGGTCGCCAATGCCGCGGTCGCGCTCACGTCCCAGGAGCAGGCTGACCTGCTGTACACCCGCGAAGAAGAAAAGGTTGCGCGCGACAGCTACCTCACCCTGTACGGTCTGTGGAATCTGCAAATCTTCAGCAACATCGCCGAAGCCGAGCAATCCCATATGGACGCCATTCTCAAATTGCTCGACAAGTACAACCTGTCGGATCCCGCAGCCGGCAATGCTGTGGGCGTCTTCACCAATCCCAAGCTCCAGACGCTTTATTACACGCTGCTGGCCAAAGGCGAGCTCAGCAACCTTGATGCACTGGAGGTCGGCGGCCTGATCGAGGAGACCGACATCATCGACATCACCGCGGCGGTTGGACGCTCCCAGCATGAGGACATCACCAAGACCTACGAAACGCTCATGTGCGGCTCGCGCAACCACCTGCGTGGTTTCGCCCAGGTCATCACCGCCGACACCGGTCTGCCCTACCAGGCTCAGGTGCTGCCGCAGGACGCGGTCAACCAGATCCTCGCCAGCCCGATGGAAAAGTGCGGCAGCCACGGGCGCGAATCAGCCACTGCGGACCAGCACCGCGGCGCGCACTGAGCACTGCCGCCTCCCCTCCGCGTGCGACGCGTACCCGCCGCACGCGGGCGCAAAGCTGTGGCCTGGCATGGCCCCGGCTGGCTCGCGACGCATGGCCATCGCCAAAGGGCAAAGGCTGGAAGCTTGCGGGTTTTGCCGCATGGCTTGGCGCTGCCTCCAGCGCCGGTAGCCAAATCCGCGCAGCGGGCCTATCCTGAATAGGGAGCTTGGAGCCGAGCGCTGTGTCGACAAACAGTGCGAAGGCCGCAACAAGCCTCAAGGAGCATTGCCATGTCTCAACAGTCACAACGGTTTGCCCACCACCGGGTCGCCGCCGCGGTCATCGCCCTCGCAGCCCTGCTGCCCACGGCCTGCGCCTATGCGCAATACGGCCCGCATGACCAGGGCGGCGGGCGCCCCGACTGGCATGGTCAGCGTGGGCCGCAGCATCCGGACTACCGCAACCAGCGCCAGCCGCAGTACAACTATCAGCGGGGTGGCGGCGGCGGCAACGGCGACTTCATCTTCGGTGCGCTGCTGGGCGCCGTCATCGGCACTGCAGTGCTGGGTGCGATGCAGCCACCGCCCGCCGTGGTCTACTCGGCGCCGCCCCCGCCTCCACCACCTGGCGTGTATTACTCAGCGCCCCCACCACCACCTGGGTATTACTCCGCGCCCCCACCCGGGGGCGGGTACTACACCTCCCCGCCGTCCAACTATCCTTATTGACGCGGCACTCGCAGCCAAGAGTCCAGCAAGAGCAATGATCCGGGGCACCAGCCGCTGAACCGTTGAGGGACGGCTGGCTGCTGCCCCACCCGTCCCACCCATTGGAGCGCCCGACCATGAACCCTCCGATCCGCATTGCCATTTTGCCCGCCCTGCTCGCACTTGCATTCCTGTCGCCCGTGGCTGGCGCGCAGAGCACCTCCACCGCCCAGGCGGGCGCACCATCGTCCAAGGTCGCACCCGGGATCCGACGCGCCGAACGGCGGGAAAACCTCGTGGAGCAGCGCATCGTCGAGCTGCACAAGCAGCTGGAGATCACGCCGCAGGAGGCGCCGCAATGGAACGCCTTCGCCCTGACCATGCGCCAGAATGCCGATGCCATGGAGCAGGCGTTTCGCGAGCGCATGACGAAAATGCCCAGCATGAATGCCGATGAAGTCATGAAGTCGTACGCAAACATGGCCGCGCTGAACGCGCAAAACGTCCAGAAGCTTTCGGCTTCCTTCAGCGATTTGTATGCCGTGCTCTCCCCGAATCAAAAGGCCATCGCCGACCGGCTGTTCCGGCATGAGCCCAGGCGCCTGCGCAAGGCTCCCGTCAAGAAATAAGCGCGACGCGGCCTCGATGCGCGCGCCGGCTGCTGGGTTGCGCCCGGACCCGCGGCCTGGCATGCGGGGGTGCGGGCGTGCCCATGGAAGCGAGCGGTCGATGCCCGCTGCATCGCCCGCTCGCATTGGACAATCTGCAAAGCACACTGAACCATGTACAAGAACATTTTGATCGCCATCGACGGCAGCCCGGTGTCCGATGCTGCGCTACACCACGCCATCGCCCTGGCGCAGGACCAGCGCGCCCATCTGCACGTCGTGCACGTGGTCGACATCATGGGGATGCCTTGGGCCGATCTGGGCGAGTCGGTTGAGGTGGACATGCCGGCGATCTATCGGCAGCAAGGCCAATCGATTCTGCAGCGGGCCCTGGCCCAGGCCGCGCAGGCCGGACTGCCGGCCACCTCGACGCTTCTGGAAAGCGAGTCGGTCGGGCAGCGGGTCGCCGAGCTGCTCGCCGATCAGGCCAGGTCGGTGGCGGCGGATCTGGTGGTTCTGGGCAGCCACGGCTACCGCGGCCTCAGCCGCCTGTTCCTCGGCAGCGTGGCCGAAGGCACCTCGCGCCTCAGCAGCGTGCCCGTGCTGATCGTGCACGGGACCGCCGCGCACAACACCTAGGCCGCTTACACCGGCCTGTCCATTTGCATCATCACACAGCTCAGGAGCAACGAATGCCCAAGACGGATTTTGCGAAGCGCCGCGAGTCGATGGTTCAGCATCAGATCGCCAACCGTGGGGTCCAGTCCCCGCTCGTTCTCGACGCGATGCTCGCCGTGCCCCGCGAGGCCTTTCTTCCCGATGAATTGCGCGAACTCGCCTACGAGGACGCCCCGCTGCAAAGCCAGGAGGGGCATCCCTTTTCGGCCCCCTACTTCGTCGCGATGATGATTGCCGCACTCGAACTCAAAGGCGGAGAGACCGTACTGGAAATTGGCACCGGCTCCGGTTACAGCTCGGCCGTGCTGTCCCGTATGGCCAAAAATGTCTATACCGTCGAGCGCGTCGGACAGCTTGCCGAGAAGGCGGCTGCCACGCTGGCCGACCACGGCTATCGCAACGTGCACGTCCTGCATGCCGATGGCACGCACGGCTGGCCGGATCATGCCCCCTACGACGCCATTCTGGTTGCCGCGGGCAGTCCTGCCATCCCCCAGACCCTTGAAAAACAGCTCAATATCGGTGGCCGCCTGGTCATCCCCATGGGCAATGGGCAGGAAGTGCAGGAAATGGTGCGCGTCACGCGCCTGTCGGAAACAGAATTCAAGTGCGACAACGTGGCCCGTCTTTAAGCGCAGGGGGTCGCGCGTGAGCTGCACGGGGCGCACGGCCGGATCTTGCACGGGCCTGGGCGCCGCGTCATCGCCCACGCCACGCTGTGGACGCGCCGATGGTCGGCCCATCGCCCTGCGACGAGGGCAATCCGCCCGGTGTGTCGAGCTCAACGGGCTGGTACCCGATCCATTCCACGCTCAGGTTCCGGTGCGTCCCCTCAGGCCCGCCCGCCTTGTCGTGCGTGTGGCCGTGCAGATTGAGCACGCCCGCGGGCAGGCCGCTCAGGATCGGGTAATGCGTGAGCCACAGGCGCTCGATGCCTGCGGGGAGTCCCGCGCGCACAGGAATCTCCAGGCAATCGACCACAGCATCCAGGCCCCAGCGCAGCGGGTTGCGCGTGAGCGTCTTGCTTTCGAACACATCGTGGTTGCCCAGCACGAGCAGCTTGGACCCCGGGATCGACGCAAGCCACTCGCGCGTGGCCGCATCGTCGCGGAAGGTCACATCGCCCAGGAACACGACCCAGTCTTCGGGTTCGATCCCGGCGGCGCAGGCCATGGCCTGCATGCTGTTGTCCATCGCCTGCGCATCGGGAAAAGGCCGGGCGCAGAAACGGATGATGTTGGCATGGCCAATGTGCTGGTCGCTCCAGAACCACGTGCGTCCGCCACGCTGCCAGTGCCCCACAAACGCCTCGAGGCCAGGCTGGCGGCCCGCCCGCTCCAGCACCGAGGCGAACGCCTGCCGCACGCTCTCGCGCGTCACGGCACGCATCGTGCCATTGGCATCGGGGGACTGGGACTGGAGCCAGCGCCGGTACACAGCCTGCACTTCGGCTTGCGACGCGCAGACCATGGCGTGCGGCTGAGCGTGCATCGTCTTCCCGGACATGGGAGGCCTCACACTGACAGCGTCAGCAGCGGATCGAACCCGGTGCTGGCGCTTTCCCCCGGATAGCCGCGCGGGTTCGACACGCACAGGGTGTGCCCATGCTGCAGACGCCCCGCAACGTGGCTGTGGCCATAGACCCAAAGATCGGCGGGCCGTGCAAGATCGCAGGCTGGCCCAAGCAGCGCCGGTTCACCCTGCCTGCCCACGCAGTCCCAACTGTTGGCATACGCGGCATCGAGCAGGCTTGCGGGAAACCTGGCGCGGTGCGCGGGCGTGTCGATGCAGGCCAGTGCGGGCGCATGGTGCGTGATCACAACCGTGGGTCCGTCAAAGAGTTCGCACAGTCGCTGCGTGAACCAGGCCCGGGCCGCACGACTCAATTGCGCCTGATGCTCCGGCGTCATGCGCGCAGGCACGTTGCTGCCCCCTACGCGCTGGGTTGGGCCAACCAGAATCTCCGCAAAATCGGCCATGCAGAATCGGGCTTCGAACATCGCCTGCGTGATCTGCTTGGGATCATCCCCGCACGCCGTGAAGTCGGTCCACCCGGTTGCGCCCAGAAAGCGCACGCCACCGATCACGACCGCATCGTGTTCGAGCACATGCACGCGCCCTGCCATCGCCCCTGAGGCCGCTTCGGCCGCCTCGCGGAACTGAAGCAGCCACCGCTCATGATGGCGGCCATAGAACTCATGGTTCCCGGCCACGAACACGAGATCGGCGCCGCAGCTCTCGCACAAGGACGCCCACCGATCCAGCATCCTCGGATGGGGCCCGATGTCGCCGGCCAGAACGACGACGTCCACATCCCCCGCGATGCGCGGTGTGAACGTCGAAAACTCCGTGTGCAAGTCAGAAAAAATTTGAATGTTCATGGTTTTGTCGGTGCCTTGGCTGGCGCAGGACGGATCCGGCGCAAAACGACGGTGAGCTTGGCCCTCAGAGCGTGATGGTCTGCCGCGGGTTGTACCCCGTGCGCTCCCGCCCGTAGCCCACTGGATTGCTCACCACGCGCGTGCCCCTGATGCCGTAGTCGGCGGGATCGTGCGTATGCCCGTGAACCCAAAGGTCCACAGCCGGCCCCATCAGGTCCTCCCATGCATTCGCATACGCTGCATCCAGGTGGTTGACGTAGCCCGGTGCGCACTCGCCCCCAGGCCGCACGCTGCGCATGCTCGGCGCATGGTGGGTGATCACCACCGTCTTGCCCGAGAACGGCTCGGCGAGTTTTTGCTGCAGCCAGGATTTCGTGATCTTGTTGATGGTCTCGATGTCCCGCAGCCTGATCCTGCGCCAGTTGGCCGCGCGGATGCGCACGAAATCATTCATGGACCGCGTGGCTTCGTACCGGCCCTCGAACAGGTTGCCGGTGGCCGTGTAGTCCGTCCACCCCGTGGCCCCGAGGAAGCGCACGCCGTCGATGACCACCTCGTCGCGCTCCAGGAATCGCACGCGGTCGTCGGCGGCCAGGCGCATCTTCCGCTGGGTGTGCTGCAGGTGACCGCGCCAGTACTCGTGATTGCCGGCCACGAGCAGCACGCGTCCAGGAAACGTGGTGCGGGCCCAGTTCACGGCGCGCTCACCCTTGTGGATATCGCCGGCCAGGATGGTCACATCCGCATCGAGCACGGACGGCCGGTAGACGTAGCCGTGAACGTCAATTTCAAGGTGGATATCGGAAAGCAAATGGATCTGCATGGCGGTTCCTTGTTGTCGCCATGCGAGGCCAGCCAAAAGCAGCAAGCCCCGCATGGGCGGGGCTTGCTGTGGGAGACGGTTTACCTCAAATCAGTGGGTCATCTCATCCTGTCGCGCGCAAGCCCCGACGCTGCCGCTCCTGGCGGTCAGCGCAGTCACCCCTTCCGCCCATATGGGCAGCCAGGACAGCAGGGATGAGCGATGGAAGGCATTCATAGGCGCTTATTGTGCATCGCGCAGGACATTTGGCAAGCGCGGCCCGCTCCATGTTGTGCAGACAAGACACTTGGCTGCGCGGAGCTGCCGCCCGCTCCAACGGGGTCCCGACCAAGCCATTAGTCTTTGGCGCTGGGAAAGTCGGCCCCGAGGGTCGTGGACTCCCACGCATCGAAATCCCGGCGCATCGCCTCGAGCTTCTGCCGTGCCAGTTTGAGCGCCATTTCGCCCAGGAGCAGGCGCAACGGAGGCGTGTCCGACAGCGCTGCATCGATGATGGCTTGCGCGCCGCGTACCGGATCGCCGGCCTGGCTGCCGCTGCGTGCCGCCGTCTGTCTGCGGCGCTCGCCGGCCGTGGCGTCATACGCATCGATGTGCGTGGCCGACGCCTTGATCGATGGTCCGGCCCAGTTGGTGCGGAACGGCCCGGGCTCGACGATGAGCACATCGATCCCCAGGGGCTTGACCTCGATGGCCAGCGATTCGGAAATACCTTCGACCGCGTATTTCGTCCCGTGGTAGTACCCCGTCGCGCCAAAGCTTGTGATGCCGCCGATGGAAGACACATTGACGATGAGGCCGCTGTGCTGCGCGCGCATGATCGGCAGCACGGCTTTGGTCATGTTGATGAGGCCAAACACATTGGTCTCGAACATGGCACGCACGGCTTCATCCTCACCCTCCTCGATCGCAGCAAGATAGCCGTACCCCGCGTTATTGACGAGCACATCGATGCGCCCGAACCTGCGCTGCACCGCCGCGACCGCTTCGTCGATCTGGGCGGGGTTGGTCACGTCGAGCGGCAGCACAATCGCGCGGTCCTGGTGTCCTGCGGCGATATCGGTCACTTTCGACGCATCGCGGGCGGTGACCGCCGCGCGCCACCCTCGGGCGAGCACGAGCTTGGCCAGCTCGCGCCCAAAGCCTGTGGAGCAGCCGGTAATCAGCCACACCGGATCATCGCGTCGCATCATTGTGCAAGTCCTCCATTGGAAGCAAAAAAGGGAAATGGGAAAGGGACAATCCGCGCATCTCACTGCAGCAGCAGGCGTCGCGTCAGCGCCGCCACGGGCCGCTCGGCCCAGCGCTGCACCCGGCTGCTCAATTGCAGGGGCTTCATGACCATGCGCACCGCCAATTCGATGGGATACTCATGCGCCATGATGGCGAACACCCGCTTGCTCATCGCCTCATAGTCCTGGCGCGCATCGCCGAAGCGCCAGGCCACGGCGTGGCGCAGCGCAACGTCCGCGTCGCTTTGGCGCAGCTCGGCCACCCGGCGCCAAAGGGCTGCGGCCACTTGCCAGCGCTTGAGCCCGTCGCGCTGCCGGTACTGCAAGAAGTAGTGGTAGAAGTGCTTGTAATGCTGCACCTCGTCGGTGCGAATGCGCCAGGTCAAATCGCGCAGAACCGGCTCGTTGCACACGGCATGGAGGGCCTGGTAGTAGGTCGTCGTGCCCATCTCGACGACGCAGCGCGCGGCCATCTCCTGCCCCCGCGTGGGCTCCAG
>JAGWOZ010000282.1 GCA_028870715.1 Betaproteobacteria bacterium
CCTGGCCAGCAAAGTCGCCGAAACGGTGATCGCGGCCGGTGGATCCATCGAGACCATCCGGGAATCTGTAGCAGTCGCGCATCGCGCGTCCGAAGGTCTGGGGGCCACGGTAAGCAAGAGTGCCGAGCAGATGAGCGACGTTCTGCATGGCTTTGCCGAGATCAAGCGGGGCATCGCCGATAACCAAACAGTGTTCGCCGAAGTCGCACGTCTGAGCAACACCTCGCAGGACATCATCGCCACGCTCAACGCCAGCTTTGGCCAAATGGCCTCGGGCATCCGCCAAGCGACTGAAGAGGGTATCCGTGGTTCCGAAGAGGTATCCGCCAATCTGCTCGAAACGCTTAACGAAAACAAGACGCTGCTTGAAATGAATCTGGATTTCGACACAGGTTCTGAGCTCAGCGTGGCCTCGCGTGCAGCCATGCAAGGCGCACAGCGGATCGAGAAACTGTTGAATGAGGCCGTGGCCGAGCGCAGGATCGCCGAGAGCGATCTGTTCGATGAGAACTACCTGCCGATCGCGGACACGCAACCGACGAAGTACCGCACCCGTTTCACCGACCTGTTCAAGCAGCGGGTGCAGACGATACTCGACGAGATCCTGGGACAGAGCACGAGTTTCCGATTCGCATTCGCCGTCGACCGCAATGGCTACACCGCCACCCACAACAGCATCTACGACAAGCCTCTGACCGGCGACCCGCAGAAGGACCTGGTTGGAAACCGGGCGATGCGCATCTTCAACGACGCGTTCGGGTTGGAGGCCGCACGCAACACCAAGCCCGTCCACTTGATGATTTATGCCCGCGACACGGGTGAAGTGCTGCGCGAGTTGGATGTGCCCATCCAGGTCGCAGGCCGCCCTTGGGGCAACCTGCGCCTGGGTTTCCAGTGAAGCATGGCGCTCCAACAGACTCCAACGACGAAGGCGAACCAGCATGAATCACACCTTGCTGCATCGCAACCGAAAGCGCCCGGCACTGCGCTGCATGTGCGAGTCGCTGACCGAGGCGGCGCGCAGAAGGCCTGGCATTGCAGCTGCCCAGATAGCGATCCCGATGAATGCCCTCACGACGACCACTGACGCAGTGCGTAAGAGCACATATGGACGCGCGTCCAGCATCCAGCGCCCCGGGTCACGCGCCGAGCACCTCAAGGCTTGGGCGCGGCGCATGTGCAACGGCTCCGGTTTGGCCCCCTTTGCGGCGCGCATGACCGCGACCACGGCCGACGCCACTCGGATGCAAGCGGCCTCCAGCGGGTTGTACGACCTGATCGGCGAGCGTCATGACACCTCGGGCCAAACCCGCGTCGGTGGGCTGCGCGTGTTCGTGACGCTGCGAACCCAGCCGGCGCAGGGGTGCGCTGTCGCGCCCTATCTCCAGCATGCTCCGTGCCGTCGCCTGTGCACTCGGCATCAGTCTGTCGCCGCTGCGCCGCGTGGCCAAACACGGTACCTGATTGACAAGCTGGGCCTTTCCGCGCCTTGATGCAGACCTGGACAGCTCTCAATTAAACCCACAGATATCGATCATGGAAACCACACTGGAACTCCCGGCGCAAGCCGCGGTGCTCGCCGCAGCGGAACTCCCCTTTCATACCGGAGCGCCGAGGCTGCCGGGGGACAGCATTCAGCCCGATGGCCTTCTCGCCCGCCTCAGAGCTGACCGCGAAGCCGTGCTCGGCGCGGTACTGGACCTGTTCACAGGCTGCGGAAGCCGTACCCTGCTTGAGCTCGACCTCATTGACGGTGCACACTGGGTGGAGCAGTTCGCCGCCGTGCGGTCCGCCCTTCTCGCGGGGGCCGACGCCGTGCGGCACACGACGCGCAGCCTGACCTTCGCCCAAGCCACGGTCGCGGGCTACCAGGCGGGTCTCGTCGAACTCTCGACCCAAGTCGTGGACTCAACACACGAAATGCAGCGCGCTGCTGAGCGCGTGCAAGTGGCCGCGGCTGACATGCGAACGCTGCAGGACAAGATTGAGGCAACTTCGCACAACGTCATTCGCAGTCGCGCGGCGCTCGACCAAGTGCAGGAAGAGGTGCGCGAAGTCAAGCACTTCGTCGCATCCACCCAAAGCAAAGTTGCAAGCTTCGTGGAGTCGGTGCGAGCCGTGGAAACCATGACGGCCACAATCCAGGACGTGGCCAATCAGACCAACCTGCTCGCCCTCAATGCAGCCATCGAGGCAGCCCGGGCTGGTGAGGCAGGACGTGGGTTTGCCGTGGTGGCCGATGAGGTACGCAACCTCGCGCGCAAGACCGCATCCATCACCCACAAAATTGACGACCTGACCCTGTCCATACGCGATAACTCTGGGGTGCTCGGGCGCGATATGGAAACCGCAGTCGAGCGCATTGAGCGCGTGGACAGCCACATCAGCACCGTACAGGATGCGACCAGCGAAGTGCAAAGCACGGTTGGTGGATTGCTCCAGGTGGCTTCCACCCAGCACGAACACATGCAAGCCCTCCTTCACGACGCGCAAGCGCAGTGCGCCAGCGGCGAGCGAAGCTGCAACAAGGTGCAGGCTTTGACTGCCCAGGCTGGTGCCGTGGCCGAGAGCGTTGGCCGCGCCCGCACCGACCTCACGCAAGGCGCCAGCCAATTCGGCGCCCTCGCCAGCCCGGGTGTTGCGCTGCGCATCGCGCTGGCCATGCACTACGCGTGGATCGGCGACCTGCTATGCGCCGCGCAGACGGGCAAAATCGTGGATATGGATCTTTCGGACTACCGCGGTTGCCAATTTGGGACGTGGTACTACGGACCTGCGCAGGGGTATTTCGGATCGGACGCCGGCTTCGCGGCCACCGGAGGTGTCCATAAGTCGGTCCATATCGCAGGCCAGGCACTGGTGGACGCGCTGCGGTCAGGTGAACAGTCGCGCATCCAAGCCGTTGGCCGTGAACTCGAGAGCTTGACCGACACGATCACCGAACGCGTCGAGGCGTTGATGGCACTCGTGCGCTGAGTCATCGCCTTCCATCCAACAATTTTTTAAACACGGAGCCACCATGTCCACCGTTCTTCAGGATGTTGACGAGCGTTCACGCCTCGCGGGAACCAACAAATTTGAGCTGTTGCTGTTCCGCCTCGGCGAATATCCCGGCGGGCGGCGCGAGATTTTCGGCATCAACGTCTTCAAGGTGCGCGAGGCGCTGGTCATGCCCAGCATCACCGCCATGCCCGGCGCCCCCGACCATGTGCTCGGTGTGGCCAACATCCGCGGCCAAATCCTGCCGGTGATCGATCTTCCCGCCCTCGTCGGATGCAAGCCCAAAGCCTTGAATATCCTCATCGTCACCGAGTACGAGCGTTCCGTCCAGGGCTTCGCTGTGGAAGAAGTCGAGGAAATCACGCGACTGGAATGGAGCCGCGTGCTCTCGGCCGAGGCCAACGCCGTGGGCGGCATGGTTACCAGCATCGCCCGCCTCGATGCCGACAGTGACAAGACCC
>JAGWOZ010000283.1 GCA_028870715.1 Betaproteobacteria bacterium
TCAGGAAAAACAGATTACACACTCTTTCGATTAGACTTAGTGAATTAATCACAGAAATGCATTCTAAAAATTCATTAAATTTCTTCTTGTTGATGATTTCCCCACGATGCGCCGAATTGTCCGCGGTTTGCTGATGCAGACCGGGCACGTCGCGGGCACGATCGATGAGGCCGAGGACGGAGTACAGGCCTTGAAGCGCATCGAGGCAGGTGGCATCGAGTATGTGGTGACGGACTGGAACATGCCGAACATGCCGGGCATTGACCTGCTGCGCCATATCCGTGCGTCCGACGACCCGGCCACCCGCAGCCAGATCAAGAAGGTGCTCCAGGCTCTCCACGCCCCTTATGTGATGGCCAAGACGGGCAAGGAGGCGTGGGACAAGCTTCAGACGCTGGCGCACGACGCCAAGGCCGAGGGCAAGACCGTGGGCCAGAGGGTGGCCGCCGTGCTCACGGACCTCGAAATGCCCGAGATGGATGGCTTCACCCTCACGCGCAAGATCAAGGAGGACGAACGCTTCAAGCGCATTCCCGTCGTCATCCACTCCTCGCTCACCGGGGCCGCCAATGAGGATCACGCCCGCAACGTCGGCGCCGAAGGCTATGTCGCCAAATTCGTCGCCGAAGAACTCGGCGCGGCGCTGCGCAAAGCCATCGCAAGCGCTGCCCAACTTGGATCCTGAGTCCACACCAGCGCGCACAGCACGCATCTGCAAATCGAACCTCCACGCATCATGAACCCGAATACACCCAAGGACCTTGCCGCTTGGCTGCAGACCCGCCCGCTTGACCTCCGAGCGGCACAAACCGCCACGCTACCTGAAACTGAACGTGCGCTGTTGGATCTGCAACGCGGCTTCGTCGACAAGGTTACCGAGGGGGCTACTGAGGTGGCCTACGCTATCGCCCGCATCCGCTTCGATTCGAAGGCCGCCCTCGCCGAAAGCGAGGCCCACGCCCAGCTGCAGACACAGCGGATTGCGGCGGTCGGCCAGGAACTGGGTACAGCCGTGCAAGGCATTGAAGCGCTGCTGACCCAGGTGCAGAAGGTCGATACCGAATCCAATCGTATCGACCGGTTGGCCACCGAAGGCTCGAGCCAGAGCGCCAGCATGCGAGAGATGTTTGCTGAGCTGGTGGAGCAGAACGCGCGCAATCGCACCGAAATCCAGGCATTACAGGAGCAGTTTGGCGGTGTGGTGCAGCAAATGAGCATGATCCGCGACATTGCCCAGAAAACCAACCTGCTGGCACTCAATGCGAACATCGAGGCGGCCCGCGTCGGAGAAGCTGGGCGCGGCTTTGCAGTCGTTGCCGAGGAAATCCGCAAGCTCGCACAAAGTACTGAAAAGTCGGTGAGCAGCATCACTGAAGCCGTGGGGTCGATCGACAAGTCATTGAAGACCGTGGGGCAAGCCACCGAGCAGTTTTCCACGCTTATGCAAACGAGCCAGATACGGGTGCTGAACATCGCCACCCATTTCGGCGACATCGCGGGCGGCGTGAACACTGTGGCGAAGGAGGCTGCATCCACATCGGCCGGAATCACTCGGCAAGCTCAGCATTTGCGCGGCCTGGATGCGGACTTCAATACGATGGCTGCACAGGTGCAAACCCATGCCGCTGAAACCGTGCAGACATCCACGCGCATCGCGGAGTCGCTTGAGCAGGCCCTTAACAAGAGCCAGCGCTTATTCGAGTCGGCGACATTATTCCGCACCGACTCCGGTGCAAGCCGCGTGCTGAGCACGTTGGAACAAGTCACGGCCGACATCGAGATCCGCCTTGGCCAGGCACTGGAGCGCGGCGAGATCACCGAGTCAGAGCTATTCGACGAAAACTACGAGCCCGTGGCGAACACCGACCCGCGAAAGTTCACCACGCGTTTCACCACCTGGGTCAAACGCGAGATCCAGCCTGTGGAAGACCGCTATCTCGGCTTATCCGATCAATACAAGTATGTGCTTCTGGTCGATCGCAACGGCTACGCTGCGGCACACAATTCGGTGTACGACCAACCGCTCACGGGCGACCCGAAAAGGGATCTGGTTGGCAATCGCTCCATGCGACTGTTCAATGACCCCGTCGGCTTGGCTTCGGCGCGAAACCGGCAGGACTTCTTGCTGCAAGTCTATGCGCGCGACACCGGCGAGATCATGCGCGAGTTGTCGCGTCCCGTGATGCTCAACGGCAAACACTGGGGCGCCGTGCGCTTCGCCTTCGTCTGAGATCCTCAGCCATGAACCCTTCCGCCACCGCTGGCCTGCCCCAGGTGCTGCATCTGTTTCTTGTGCGCATTAGCCACTATTGGCGCAAGCCAGTCGACCGTACTGAGTTCTCCCAAACGGGACCTATGGACCGCCGCACCATCATGCTGCCCATGATTGGCAATCAGCAGGGCAAAAGCTACTACGAAGTCGCCGAGATGTGGGCACGTGAACGCCTACGCGCAAAGCGCCACCTGCAGGAAATCCTCGACGGCACGATTGATTCCGGAGATCCGGACCATGCGGCCAGTTCATTCGCCTGCGAGCTGGGCATTTGGCTGCGTTTTGTCGATATGCCCGGAATTGCCCACACAATTGACGATCTGCGCATGTGGCATGACCACTGGCACCAGGAGCTCGCGAGGTTGATCGACCTTGCCAATCAGGCAGAGCGCACTGCGGTTGACACAGCGATGAAGCCCGGCCGCGGCCCTTGGGCCTACGCCAGCCGCCGCGTCAGCCAGTTGCTTGAAGCATTGTGGGTCGACAAGGCGCCCATCGCGCTGAAGCTAAAGGTCCCACCTGCGGAGGGGACCTGGATAGACGCCCTCCTGCTGCAGGAATATGAGCAGGGCGCTCGGCTCACGATATCGCTGGAAACCAATTTGAGTGCAGGCACGAGGGTCGGTGTGCTCGACGCTACGAAGCCTGAGGGGCCGGCGCGCGACTATCGCGTGCAGCTCTGCCGCCTTGGCCAGCGCGGCCCGCAAGATGAGGGCCTGTTCATTGCGTACTTGGTGGATTGAACACGCGCCACTGGAATCTCATTCGTAGCCAGCCCCCGCGCGCAGCGTCACTGAGGCGAAGCCGACCGGGCAGGAGAGGCTCAAGCGGGGGATTTTCGCTTAGGTCGGGATTCTGCCCTGTGCCGCCCACAGCTATCGCCACCAGCGTACGGCCCCTGGGCGCAAAGCCGAGGGCGCGCACATCGGTGTTGACCAGCGCCGCTCCATCACTCCGGTCGATCTCGCCCTTCCTGGCTTGCACGCGCTCGGCAATGGCTGGGTACTTGCATATCCCGCCAAGCCTGCAGCGCAGCAGGAGGGCTGCTCGCAGTCGCGGCTGCTGGGCTTTCCAGGCTTGACGCCCCAGCGCGCCAATTGCGTGCCCACGGAGCGCGCCTGCAATGCAATGCCGCATCCGCAGTCAATAATCTGCATCAAACATACGGGACAGCGAGCCCCCGAACGAG
>JAGWOZ010000284.1 GCA_028870715.1 Betaproteobacteria bacterium
TGGGTGACCGACCATGCTGGTGCCGCAGGGGTACAGAAGATGTTGGGGCTGTCGGCGTGGGGTCGGGGGGAGAAGTTCAGCCTGGAGTTCGGCAGCGGCAGTGCGCTGTTGCCACGCAGTTTGTACGCCGCGGTGAGATCTATCCCGCCAACTGCTCTTGCACCGCACGCCGGAACTGCAGCGGAGCAGCAATCCTGTGAAACGGGTCGTGGGTGCCACCAGTGCCGACAATCGCAATCGAGCCGTAGTTGAAAACCCTTCCAGCAATCCCTTGGTCGACTTTGATGCTCTCAATCTTGTTGAGGACGATTTCCACGGACGTCCTGCGAATGAGGCCAACTTTCATGATCACCCTCTTGTTTGTTACTGCAAACTCGGAGGTTTGGTAACGGACGAAGGCGCCGAGGAACCCCACCAATCCGGCGGCCAGGAGAACGACGCCGATGGCCGCGACATCGCCATCAAGGACGAGGACGGTGAGACCCAGGAGCGCAATTAGGGAGGGAGAGATGAAGATGACGCGGCTGAGGTGCCCGCGAAACATGACATCCTCGTTGCTAAGCAGATTGCGGTTGATGTAGCCCATATTCCCCCGGGTCTTGACCCATTAAAGCGATGGCTTTCGCCGTCCGAACTGCCCACATTCGAGCGTCCCCGTCGACGAGAGACGGTCGCGCGCTTTAAGGGTGGGGCGCTCGTTGGTAAATCACTAGGCGCGCTTCGCAAAAGCTGCCCGCAGCCTCAGTTTACGGGTCGGCGGTGAAACGACCCCGGCGCAAATGCGACCAAGCGCATGTGCCGCGAAGGCGTGGGATCTCCGACACGCTAAGCCACGTCTAATACTCCACTCGGTATGAGCTAAGTCTGCGGCACGACACTCCTATCAACGCAAGTGAAATGCGCCGCCTCTGCGTCTTTGCGCAGAGGCATCGTTCCACACCATTGATGGAGTACCACCATGAAATTGAGCAAATCCTTCCTTGCCGCCAGCGCGATTGCCCTCGGATTGGGCACTGTAGTCACCGCCCATGCCTTTGATGGTCAACAATACACCAAGGACGCCAAAATCACGCTCGAGCAAGCCAGAGCCATCGCCCTGAAGGCCATTCCCGGCGCCACCATCACTGACCAGGAACTGGAGCATGAAAAGGGTGGCAGCGGTCTGCGCTACTCGTTTGACGTGAAAGTTGGCCAGGCCGAGCACGAAATTGGCGTGGACGCCAAGACCGGTGCAGTCCTGGAGAACAGCCTCGAAGGTCCGAACAAGGACTGATGACCGAGTGGGGCTCCGGCACGAGTTCGGGGCCCCACGTCAAATTTGATGCATGCCCGGCGAGGCTAAGTTCCTCGCTCAATGAGATCGGCCATGGCAACAGGGATTTTGGTGCCGTCTTCCCGTAGTCCGGCCGCCACCCCCGCGCAATCGCGTGGTCCATCGTCCTGGCAAAGTTTCCATTTGCCTTGGAGATTCGATACCTCGATTTCGATGCCAACTATGGCCTTGACCATCGCATCCATGTAATCCGCAGGCGCGTCTGCCACCGCCCAGGGCGGGGTCCGTCCGGCCTCATGCTGCATGGTCAGGGTTTCCACCACCTGGCGTACCCAGCGCCCTTCGTCTTTGATGCGAAGCATTCCTCGTGCCAGGACCGCCATGTAGGCCCACGTTGGCACGACTTTGCCCGTCTCGGTTTTGCTCGGATACCAACTGGGGCTGACGTAAGCGTCGGGACCACGAAACACCGCGAGCGCCTCGCTGCTGTCCCGCGTGCACATCCACACGGGGTTCGCCCTTGCTACGTGCCCGCGAAGGTAAATCTTGCCTGCCTCCTCGATGAGCAGCAAGGGGACAAAATTTGCGTCGAGACCCTCGCTTCCGAGCGTGACCAACGTCGCCAAGGGGTGATCGTGGATGAGTGCGCGTAGCGCGGCAGGGTTGGTCTGCTCAAAATGCCTCGGGAGGTACATCGCCACGAATCCTTTCGACAATGATCGGGTGCGAGCGCAAAGGCATTGGAACCAAGGCACGATGGCGGTTGGAGCCGCCCAATTTGGGCATGGACACAGCCCAATATCGCTCGCTGACTTGTTGCTTGTCCAGCCCTCACCGATTGGCCAGGGGCGGCAGCCAGCTTAACCGACGGGCCATCGGCCCGCTCAGCGCAGAGGCGGGTGAGTTGTGTTGACGCGCAACCTATCCAGCCCGGTCGCCTTGCTGGCGGCGCAGTTGGTCTTCCTGGATGCCGTTTTGCGCCGTTTGGGCCAGGCCGCACAGGCAGGTCCCGAACGTGCAAGCCGACCCACCGGCTTTCCGCACCCATCCGATCCACGCTCGACTTTCAGTCGCCAATCACGCCAAAACGGTTTTGCGACCGCCTCTGAACGGCAAGGTTTGTCGCGCAACTGCGCACAGAACACCGCTCCAGACGTGGCGCGATGCTTTCAGCGCCGGGCGACCACCACGGCTTCGTTGCCCTGTGCAAACAGGTAGACCTGCGAATGCATCCCGGCCTGGGCAAAAGCTTCCTGGATTTCGTCAGGCCGCAAGAAATGGTTGCCTTGCACATGCTCACTCAGGTTTTGAAATGCCAAAGCCTTGCGGCTGGGCTCGCGCAAGGTCGTGCGGTCTGCCGGCCAAACCGGCTCCCAGATGACGACGTAGCCGCCCGCTTTGAGGTTGGCGCGCAGCCAGGCGAATAGTGCTTGCGTATCCTTTTCCCACACATGATGCAGTGCACGGTTCATTGCAATCAGGTCCGCAGGTTCGTCCAGGGTGAGCGCGTGGATGTCGCCGTGGATGAAGCGCAGTCTCTCGTCCAAATCGTCCCGCGTCGCCAAGGCGCGGGCTTGGCTGATGTTCTCCTCGAATCCGTCAATACCCAGACCGCGCAGCTTTCCGCAGCGCCGAGCCAGCGCCCGCAAATACCAGCCATTGCCACAGCCCAGATCCACGGCGAGGCCCCCGCGGGCATCCACGTCAGCGAAAGCAGGGACTGCGGGGCAGATGGTGCGCTCGAACAGCGGTGCGAAATTGGTTTCGAGCATGGGCCCGAACCAGGGCAGGACGGTCTCGCGTTCAGCTAGCACCTGCTCGCCCGGGCGCTCACCGGTGCGCATGAGGCCAGCGGCGCGTTCGGCCATGTGTGCCGACAAGACAGACTGCACGGCCATGGGCATGAGAGTGTCTGGAGCTTCAGCACGCATGGCCTGACCCGTTGGCGTCAGACAGAAAACCTCACCGTCGACGTCCAGGTAGCCGAAAGCATAGGCCGCGTCGCACCAGCGCAGGACGTAATGGGGGTCAAGCTTGCTCGCTTGGGCCAAGGCGGCCGAAGACGCGGTGCGCAGGTTGTGCAAGGTGGTGAACAAGCCGTTGACGACGCCAATGTAGGCGATGTTCAGGCTGAGCGCGGCCTGGGATTGCTGGCGGAATTGAGTCTTGAGGTCGTCTGA
>JAGWOZ010000285.1 GCA_028870715.1 Betaproteobacteria bacterium
AAGTTGTCCTTGCCGCCGAGGCGAAGTGGGTCGTCCGGGTTCCAAATCGGCGCGGTGCTGGGGGACTTCTCAGCGACCATTTTTTGCGTGGCAGCCGTTTGTTGCGCGGTCTGCGCCTGCTGTGCCTTCAGCTGCTGGACCTCAGCGCTGAGTTTTTGCAACTGCGCTTGCAAATCCGCCAGCTGATCAGCGTGCGCGGGAAGTGCAACGGTCAGCGCGCCGATTGAAAACAGCGCAGCGGGAATAAGCTTCATGCGTGACATCGATTGTCTCCTCTTTAGTGGGGATGTGTCGTCCGCAAATTGCGGACAGGTGGGTAAAGCGTCAAAGTGACGCAGCGAAAAATGCAATCAATCGGTGCTCACGTGCGACACCCCGCCCTGCGGCGAATAGATGTCCAGAATGTTCCAGTGGCCTGTGGTCGGAACCGGGTTGTTCCGCATCGCCACGTCCACTACAAACGGGCGCTTTGACGCGATCGCGCGCTCGAGGACCCCTTTGAATTCGGCGGCCGATTCGATCTTCGCTCCGTCGGCGCCATAGGCACGTGCTACCGCGGCAAAATCAGCCTGGTACGGTTTCCCATCCTTGACGAACACCGTGCCCAGGGTGGTTCCGAAGTGCGCTTTTTGCAGGCCGGCGATGGTACCGAAGGCGAAGTTGTTCATCACAACCCAGACCACCGGAATGTTCTCTTCGACGGCGGTAGCCAGCAGGGCGGGGTTTTGGCCAAAGCCGCCGTCACCGACCAAAGACACAACCACCCGATCAGGACAGGCCAACTTTGCGCCCAGTGCGGCCGGCGCGCCGAAGCCCATCGTCGCGTAGCCTCCTGGCGTCAGGATCGAGCCAGGCACGTAAACCGGGAATTGCTGCCCGACACCGTTTTTGTTCCAGCCCACGTCGGTGGTAATGATTGCGTCGCGCGGCAGCACCTCGCGCACCACCGAGAGGATGCGCTCGGGCATCATCGGAAAACTGTCATCTTCAACGAACTTGCGATTCCCGGCGACGAAGTCCTTGCGATATTCGGCGATCGATTTGCGCAACGCGTCGTCGCGTCGGCCCTCAGGCAGCATTTCGCGCGCGACGCGATTCAGCACTGAGAGCGCCTGGCGGAGATCGGCGACGACTCCAATCTCCGCCGGGTAGTTGCGGCCAATCTCCGAAGGGTCAACGTCGATGTGGATCAGCTTGGTCGCCCCCGGGATATCGAAGGTGTACTGGCTTTCCCAGGAGCTGCAGTCGGCTTCGCAAAAACGCGTGCCCAGGCCAAGGATCCAGTCCGCGGTGCGGCAGTGATCGTTGACGAACTGCGTGCCCCAGAAGCCTGTCATACCCAGCGTCAGGTCATGATCGTCAGGCAGCACGCCCTTGCCCATCAGCGAATGCGCGACCGGCAGGCTCAGGAAGTCGGCCAGCTGACGCAGCTCATCAGCGGCATTGGCCAAGATCACCCCGCCGCCAGCGTAGATCACCGGATGGCGGGCGCTCAGCAGCGCCTCGACGATGCGGCATGCGGTGGGATCGTCGATCGACGGCTTGGCCAGCTCGTGCGTGTGGCGGTTGATCCGGGCAAACAGCGAGTCGTCGATCTCCATCGAAAAGATGTCCATCGGCACCGACACCAACACCGGGCCCGGCCGGCCGCTTTGCGCGAGCTGGAAGGCCTTGTCGATGATCTCTGGAAACAGATCCGGACGATCTACGCGCCAGGCACGCTTGACGAAAGGTCGGTAGATCTCCCACTGCGCCGCGTCGGCGTGCATATTGACTTCCTGGTGCGGGTTCTTACCAAAATAGTGGCTCGGCACGTCACCGGCGATGACCACCATCGGAATCGAATCGAGCGCGGCATTCGCGACTCCGGTAGCGGCATTGGTCAACCCCGGGCCAAGGTGACTGAGAACCACGGCGGTTTCATTGCGGGCCCTCGCGTAGCCATCGGCGGCGTGTGCGGCGATCTGCTCGTGCCGCGTGTTGATGAAGCGAATCGAGCTCTGTTCCAGGGCGGACAGCACTGCGATGTTGGTGTGCCCACAAAGCCCGAAGATGTGCTTGACACCTCGACCCTCCAGATAGCGGACCAGTTGGTGCGAAATAAGTTCCTTCATGCGTGTCTCCTGATGTTGCCAGTCGCCCTGCGCAGGGCGACTGGGGATGTAGTCGAAAAATCAGATCACTGCCTGTGCGCGCATAGCCGCGATCTCGTCCACCGAATATCCGATCGAGCCCAGGATCTCCTCGCTGTGCTCGCCCAGCCGCGGCGGCGGCAAGGCCACGTCGGGATTGCCTTCGCTCATCTTGAAGCCGCTGCGGACAACGTCGAATGGCCGGTCCACACCTGCTGCGGAATCGAAGTGCGCAAGCAGCTCACGCTGCCTGACCTGCGGATGCGCCAGCGCCTCGGGCACGCTGAGCACCCGACCCGCTGGAACCCCATGCGCAGCCAGCAGCCCTTCCCATTCATGCGCCGACCGCGCCGCCAACGCCTGCTCGATTTGTTCCTTGAGCTCCGTGCGGTAGCGCTTGCGCGCCTCTCGCTCGGCGAATCGCGGATCGTGCGCCAGCTCCGGGCGCCCGATCAGCTCGGTAAGCGCAACGAACTGCTCTTGCCGGTTGGCGGCGATGTTGAGCAGTCCGTCGCCAGTGGCGAAGGTTCCCGAAGGCGCGGCGGTGAAGTTCTCGTTGCCCAGCGGGTGCGGTTCGCGCCCCGCAATGAGAAAGTTGGACACCACCCATCCCATGGTCACCAGCGTCGCGTCCAGCATCGAGACGTCGATAAACTGGCCGCGCCCATGCTGGGCGCGACCGACCAGCGCGCTGGTCACCGCGAATGCCGCGGTGAGCCCACCGATGGAATCGCAGATCGGATAGCCGACGCGCAACGGTGCGCTGTCAGCATCGCCGGTGATGCTCATGACCCCCGACAGCCCCTGCACAATCTGGTCGTAGGCTGGGGCGGATTTCATCGGCCCGTCTTGGCCGAATCCGGAGATCGCGCAGTACACCAGCTGCGGATTGCGCGCGCTGAGCACGTCGTACCCCAATCCCAGTCGGTCCATCACGCCGGGGCGGAAGTTCTCGATCAAAACGTCGGCGCTCTCGACCAAGCGCAGCAGCGCCTCGCATCCGGCTTGTTTCTTCAGGTCCAGCGCGAGGGACTTCTTGCCCGCATTCTGCGCGATGAATGAGGCCCCCATCAGTCGAGAGTTGAGGCCAGCGTCGGCGCCGAGCTGGCGCGCAAGGTCCCCCCGGCGCGGCTCCTCGACCTTGATCACGTCGGCTCCGAGCAAGGCAAGCTGGTAGGCGCAGAACGGTCCCGCCAGCACGTTGGTCAGGTCGAGCACGCGGATGGCCGACAAGGAATTTGCCTTCAACTTGCCCTTCCCCGATATTTTCGTTTATTTTTAATTT
>JAGWOZ010000286.1 GCA_028870715.1 Betaproteobacteria bacterium
GAACAGCATATGCGCCGCATCTCCGCGGCTTTGGGTTTGCACTCCAATGACATTGACCTTCTCTTTCGAGAACACCTCGGAGATGTCACGCAACAAACCTTGCCGATCCGAGGCCTCGACGATGAGATCAACCGGATAGATCGCGTCGCCACGCGCGCCCCAGGTCACTGGAATGACACGTTCAGGATGCTGGCGTGCCAGATTGCGAGCGTTCGGACAGTCGGCGCGATGCACGGAGACCCCGCGCCCGCGCGTGACAAAGCCGCTGATGGCATCGGGCGGCGCGGGTCTGCAGCACTTCGCCAATTGCGTCAGGAGCGCATCCACCCCCACAACGAGCACACCTGCCTGCGGGTGCGTCTTGGCCGACTTGAGAGAAAGTTCCGGACCGGCGTGCTGGGCCGCCCCGCCCCCAGCGCCACGCAAATGGAGCTCAATTTGTCGCAAAGGCAGGGCATCGCTGCCAACCCTCTCGAACAACTGCTCAGGGCCGCGGAAGCCCAGTGCGGCAGCCAACTCCTGTAGGCTCATGCCGGTCCTGCCCTCGCGCTGCAAGAGCTTTTCAACCAGAACACGCCCATTGGCCAGTGTCTGCTCCAGCGCTTGGGCGTTGAACCAAGCACGCACTTTTGCACGCGCCCGCGGTGAACGCAGAAAACCAAGTTCGGGGTTGAGCCAGTCGCGTGATGGCCCGCCCTGCTTAGCCGCGACAATTTCTACCGTCTGTCCACTGCGCAAAGGCGTGTTAAGTGGCACGAGCGCGCCGTTCACGTGCGCACCACGGCAGCGGTGACCGAGGTCGGTATGCACTGCATAGGCAAAATCCACAGGGGTCGAGCCGCTGTCGAGCTCGACAATGCGCGCCTGGGGTGTCAACACGTAGATACGGTCATCAAATGGACTTGTCTCACCTGCGGCGCCAGGATGCGCATGGCTGCCCTGCTCCACAAGCTCACGGCGCAAGGCAAGCAATTGACGCGCAAGTGCAATTTTTGCGTCATAGTCGGATGCAGCGGCCACGCCCTTGTAGCCCTGCGCCCCCGCTTCTTTGTAAGCCCAATGCGCGGCAACACCCTGTTCGGCATGGTCATGCATCGCCTGGGTGCGAATTTGGATTTCAATCGGCACGTCCTCGGGCCCGCGCACCACCGTATGCAGCGACTGGTAGCCGTTCGGCTTCGGCTTGGCGATGTAATCGTCGTACTCTGCGTCGAGTGGAGTCCAAATCCCATGCACGGCACTGAGAGCCGCGTAACAGGCATCCACGCTCGGTACGATGATGCGAAGGGCAAGCAAGTCCATTACTTGGTCGAGCCGCAGCCCTTTGCCCTGCATCTTGCGCCAAATGCTGTAGGCATGCTTGCTGCGCCCGCTGATGCGCGCCTCGATGCCCTGCGCCGCAAGGGTTTTCTGGATCTTCGCTGTTGCCTCGGAGATGAGAGCCTCGCGTTGCGCGGCGTGCTCGGCCAACCAGCGTGCAATCTGTCCGTACGCGTTGGGCTGGGAAAACCGGAATGCAAGATCTTCGATTTCCCATTTGATCTGCCACAGGCCAAGACGATTAGCCAGCGGCGCATACACCTGCAGCGATTCCTCTGTAAATTCCGGTGACGGCTGCCCTCCCTCAGCCAGGTAGTAGCGTAGAGACTGCAAGCGCGAGGCCAACCGCAGCAGAACGACGCGCAAGTCCTGCGAGAACGCGAGCAGCAATCGCCGCATCAACTCCTGGTGGTGCGGCGATTCCTGCCCTGAGTCCTGCCCCCTGACGTTGCGTGCGACGCGAAACACGTCAACCAGTTTGCGATTTTCCATCGCCAGCAGCGCAAGATCCCGCCCGAAGACTTTAAGAAGCTGCTCCTCAGGCTTCGCCAGCTGCGTTGCCGCTTGGCTCAAGTAGGCAGCTGCGCGGGTCTGCACGTCGGCGCCAATCGCCTCCAGAATGCTGCATGCGCCAGACGCATGTTGCAGCGCAGGCTCGCCGGTCTCCATGAGCGCGCCCTCAAGCAAGGCTGCTGCGTAGGCCTTTGCCTTGTCGAGAAGGGCGTCGCCTTGCTGCTCGGCGGCATCTGCCGGCGTGTGCGTTGAGCTCATGGCAAGTCCGTATGACGAAGCAGAAATCGCATGACCAACTGAATCTGGTCCTCATGCATGAGTGTCGGTGCATGACCGACCCCGGGCAGCGAAACACAATCAGCCTTTGGGCCCCGCTGTGTCATGGATTGGGCCGTGGATGCTGCCAAGATGTCCGACTCGGCGCCCCGAACGACCAGCGTGGGCGCGATGATGCGGTCATAAAGCGCCCACAGCGCTTGCTCGCCGGCCTGTGCCGCTTCCGGTGTGACCTGCGCGAAGGCTACGTTGATACGTGGGTCGTAATGCAAACGCCACCCGGCTCCGTCTGGAACCAGCATCGGCTTGGTGAGTTCCAACCATTCCTGCGGGGTATGAGGACCAAAACCAGCGGAGATCCGCTCGAGGTACTCCGCCGCATCCTGCACGCTCGAGAACGCCGTGCGCTGCCCAACGTAACCGGCAATGCGCTGCAGGCCGTCGGCAGCGATTGACGGGCCAATGTCGTTGAGCACGAGCGCGTGAATGGTGCTGCCCTGCAAGCCCGCCAATCCCATCCCAATCAGTCCTCCCATGGAGGTTCCAACCCAAGCCAGGCGCCGTGGATTGAGCCGCGCCAACAGCGTCACCATGTCCGCCGTGTATTGGGCAAGCTGATAGTGCATGGGATTGTCTAGCCAGTCCGATCGCCCGCGGCCTGCAACATCGGGGCACACCACGCGAAAGCGACTTTGCAGGGCCCGTGCCAAACGATCGAAGTCCCGCCCTTGCCTTGATAGGCCGTGAGCACAGACGACGACGTCCGGATTGTCTGCGTCGCCCCATTCCCAATAGGCCATCCGGTGCAACCCGCCGGGATGCAGACATTGCACGAAATCGAGCCGCGCTTCAGGGGCGTCCGCCATTGCAGTTCTCGCGTGTAAGGATGTGGATCAGGATCTTAGAGCCAGCCGTCCCGATTGATCGCACACGGCCAAGATCAATACACTCTCAGTCAGATGCAAGACCCAGACGGTATCCTCACAATGTCTCCCTACATCCCTACTCCCTTTGAGGACCTGCTGCGCACAGTGCTAAGTCACGGCGTTGACAAAGAGGATCGTACCGGTACCGGTACGCGTAGCATTTTTGGCGCGCAACTCCGTTTTGACCTCCGGCATGGCTTTCCGCTCGTCACGACCAAGAAGGTGCACCTCAAAAGCATCATCGTTGAATTGCTCTGGTTTTTACGCGGTGACAGCAACGTACGCTACTTGCACGAGCATGGCGTGACGATCTGGGATGCATGGGCGCGGGCAGACGGGGAACTGGGCCCGGTGTATGGAGTGCAATGGCGCGCCTG
>JAGWOZ010000044.1 GCA_028870715.1 Betaproteobacteria bacterium
TCTCCCACCAGCGGATCGCATGTCCGCAGTGGTTGCAGCGGGAATGTGGATGTAAAAGGTTAAAGGACTCGCTGGTGGGCGGTTCGAGTTCCGGGTGCAGGGTGGCTTGGGCGTCACGCTTCCAGGCATTTTCCAGCATCACCGGAAGTCGGAAGATGACGACGTTCAGAAAGCTGCCCACGACGAGGCCGGCAACCCCGGCGGCCGACACCCAAAAGCCGGGGGGAACACCCATGAAGATGTGCTGCATGGTTAAGCTATGGCCCCATGGCCGCTGATGAATGGTCGAGGCACGATGATTGCGAAATTGCGGATGAAGTCGCGGTGAAGATGGCGTTCAAACCCTGGTTGAGCAAGGCGTTGCCTGGCTTCTCGACGCCAGTTGCACTTGTTCGGCGGCGCGGCAGTCTGACCCGTGCTTCTTGTCCCTTGCATGCACGCAATCGAGAAGGCGGTGGGGATCCGCATGGCAGTTGTCGTCATCAACGTTCCGGTTTAAGCCGATTGTCTATTCGTTGGTGACGGCCAACACTTCTTCAAGCGACGTTAGTCCCTGTTTGACCTTGATGAGACCCGATTCGCGCAGCGTACGCACGCCTTCGCGCTTGGCCTGTTCGGCAATGTCCAACGCGGTTCCGTGGTTGAGGATGATGCGCTGGATTTCCTCGCTGATCGGCATCGCTTGGTAGATGCCCAGGCGACCCTTGTATCCGCTGCCGTTGCACGCGTTGCATTTGCCGGGCTTGTAGGGCTTCCAGGATCCATCCAGGTCGCTCTCCTTGAAGCCGGCCTCGAGCAGCGCCGCGTTGGGAATGTCAATAAGGGTCTTGCATTGTGGACACAGCTTGCGCGCCAAGCGCTGGGCCGTGATGAGAATGACACTGGATGCGATGTTGAACGCCGGCACACCCATGTTCATGAGGCGAGTCAGCGTGGTGGGCGCATCATTCGTATGCACGGTGGAGAACACCATGTGGCCTGTCTGGGCTGCCTTGATCGAAATGTCGGCTGTTTCCAGGTCACGGATCTCCCCCACCATGATGATGTCTGGATCTTGCCGCAGGAACGCGCGCAGCGCAGTCGCAAAATTCAACCCGGCCTTTTCATTCACGTTGACCTGGTTGACCCCGGGCAGGTTGATTTCGGCTGGGTCCTCCGCGGTCGAGATGTTGACCCCCGGTTGATTGAGAAGATTCAAGTACGAATACAGCGATACAGTCTTGCCGCTTCCCGTGGGTCCGGTAACAAGAACCATTCCGTAAGGTCGCTTGATCGCGCGCAGCACACGCTCCTTCTCTTCCGGTTCGTAGCCCAGCGATTCGATCCCCATTTTGGCCATCGTGGAGTCCAAAATCCGGATGACGATTTTTTCGCCATGAATAGTGGGCAGCGTACTCACACGAAAGTCGATGGCGCGGTCGGGGCCGAACCGCAGTTTCATGCGTCCATCCTGCGGGATACGCCGCTCCGCAATGTCCAGACGCGAAATCACCTTGATGCGCGACGCGAGCTTTTCCTTGATCGCCACGGGCGGTTGCGCAATTTCGCGCAACTCCCCGTCAACGCGAAAGCGGATGCGGTAAAAATTCTCAAATGGTTCAAAGTGAAGGTCAGATGCGCGCATATTGATCGCATCCACCAGCATCTTCTGCAAAAACCGGACGACGGGTGCGTCGTCGACATCCGCGCCAAGATCCTTCTCTGCAGCCACGTCGGGGCTACCGTCGTCCAAGTCCGCAAGATCAAAGTCGTCGCCGATCAGCGCGCTGATCTGGCTGGTGGCAGACTGTGTGCTCTGGTCGATCCAGCGCGCAAGCTTGTCGTACTCGACGACCACCAGATCGACTGCTGACTGCGACTGAAACTTGATCTTGTCCTCGGCCTCATGATCCGCGGGGTCGGCGGTGGCCACCACCAGTTTATTGCCGCGCTTGATCAGGGGAAGAACCTTGTAGGCCTTGACGATTTTCGCATCGATCGCGCCTGCGGGAACCCGTGACGGATCGAAAGCATCCAGGTCCAGCATGGGCAGCGCGAAAGTCTTGCTGACCCAGTGGGCAAGATCTGATGCACTCATCAATCCGCTTGCCAGCAATGTTGCGATGAAACTCGCACGGGACTCGAGCGCTCGCTTCTGAATCTGCTCGGCCACACTGCGCTGCAACTGGTCCGACTGCACCAGAGCATGCGCAAGCCCGGCAAGCTGCGAGGGCCCACGCATCTGTGCTGGTGAGGGTGCAATGACAGTAGACATGGCTGGGAAAGACGGCTATCCAATGATGCGGGCTGAGCGCCACTTTGTAAATCGGGCGATCCGTTCACGATGACGCAAAAGGCGAAATATGTCGTAGTTTCGCATTTTTTGGGATCCAATCGCTAACTTCCGCCAATCCATCCCGCGCACGAGCCAACTCCCGAATACCCGAAGCGCCGTGAGGTCCAACACCGGCGCTGGCCAAAGCGGCGCAAGCACAGTCCCTTCGGGGGGATTCTGATGGTCTCACGCTGCCAAATAGCCTCGCAACCCGATCCAGCGTCAACCAGGATCTCGCCTCATTGGCGAGGCGCTGGCGCAAAGCGCCATACCCGCAATTGCAGAGCGAGCCTCGCGCTCGGTCGGTCCGGCCGTTGAGGGATCATCCTCCCGAAGGGTGGCGCTCTGCGATCCGAAGATGATGTACCGGCCAAGCCTGCCGATCGGCGCCGCGATCCGATGACCCTGCGAAGCTTAGCCGCTGACCGGTCGCACGCAGGCTGCAGCCTGTTTCGCACGCTCGCGGGCCTGATCCACGCTTGCGGCTGCTGCGAGTGCTACGCCCATGCGTCGCTTGACGAAGCTTTCAGGTTTGCCGAAGAGCCGCAGATCCGAGCGTGGGATGGCCAGAGCCTCGGCCACTCCCTCGAAGGCGATGGCCCGACCATCCACGCCTCCATAGATGACGGCAGAGGCCCCGGGCTCGCGAAGCGCTGTGTCAACTGGAAGGCCGAGAATCGCGCGCGCATGCAGTTCAAACTCCGACTGGCGCTGCGAGCACAGCGTGACCAGGCCCGTATCGTGAGGACGGGGACTGACTTCCGAGAACCACACCGAATCGCCCCTCACGAACAGTTCGACGCCAAAAATGCCGCGTCCACCCAGCGCCGCCGTCACGCGGTGGGCAATGTCTCGCGCACGCTCGAGCGCAAGGGGCGACATCGGCTGTGGTTGCCAGGACTCGACGTAGTCACCGTTCACCTGCACATGGCCAATGGGCTCGCAAAAGAATGTGGCGACTTTGCCCGTGCTCGGGTCCACTGCGCGCACGGTCAGAAGGGTGATCTCATAATCAAAGCGAACGAACCCCTCGACAATGACGCGACCATAGTTGATGCGGCTACCGGTCATCGCATGGTTCCAAGCGGCCGTCACGTCGCCCGGGCCGTGAATGACGGATTGCCCCTTGCCCGACGACGACATCACCGGCTTGACGACACAGGGATATCCGATGCCGTGATCGATTGCGGATTGCAAGGCGTCCAGCGAATCAGCGAAGGCATAGGCCGATGTGGCAAGACCGAGTTCTTCCGCAGCCAGTCGCCGTATCCCTTCACGATTCATGGTCAGTTGCGCGGCGCGCGCTGTGGGGATGACTTCCGCCAGGCCCTCAGCCTCGATCGCTGCCAGCGCGTCCGTGGCGATGGCTTCAATTTCAGGCACGATCAAATGGGGTCGCTCCGCCTCGATCAAGGATCGCAAGGCCTGTGGGTCGGCCATATTGATGACATGGGCGCGGTGCGCCACTTGATGCCCGGGGGCGTTCGGATAGCGGTCCACCGCAATCACCTCAACGCCCAGACGCTGCAAGGCAATGATGACCTCCTTGCCCAATTCACCCGCGCCGAGCAGCATGACGCGCAGGGCGGACGCGGTGAGCGGAGTGCCGATACGGTAAGTCGGGGTCATGCATTGGCTCCTGAGCCTAGGTGACGGTGTGTAGACAGGAAGCATATCGGACTGCAGGCACGCCAGAGGTTTTGCCCGCAACCCGCCACGCGGAAACTCGCCGGCCCGCACCGCGCAGGCTCATTGCACCAGAATGGCTCGAAAATCGTTCACATTCGTATAGGTTGGCCCCGTCACGAGCAAGTCCCCACAGGCCTCGAAGAAGGCATAAGCGTCATGCGCCTCAAGCATGGCGCGCGCCTTGACACCCGCGATTGCTGCGCGTTGCAGCGTATCCGGCGTGATCCAGGCACCGGCGTTGTTCTCGCTGCCATCGATGCCGTCGGTGTCCCCAGCCAGTCCCCAAACACCGGCCTGGCCTTTGAGGCCCAATGCCAGGGCCAGCAAAAACTCACTGCCGCGCCCGCCGCGGCCTGGCGTGGTGCCCTTGGGCACGGTGACGGTGGTTTCCCCGCCAGAGAGGATGACGCATGGTTTGGCGAAGGGCTGGCCAGTGCGCGCCACGTGCCGCGCCAGCGCCGCATGCACGAGTGCAACGTCGCGCGACTCTCCCTCGACGTCATCAGCCAGGATGTGCGCGTCAATGCCCGTTGCCCGGCAGGCCGCAGCCGCCGCCAGCAGCATCTGCTCAGGGGTGGCAATGATCTCCACTCGGTTTTGGGCGAACGCAGCGTCGTTGGGCTTGGGCGTCTCCAGTTCGCCAGCCTCTAGTCGTCGCCGAATCGCGGGAGGTACGTCGATCGCATAGCGGTCGAGCACGGCCAGTGCATCCGCGCAGGTGGTGGGATCGGGCACGGTGGGCCCGCTGGCGATGACGGCAGGGTCGTCGCCGGGCACATCAGAAATCAACAGGCTGAGCACCGGCGCTGGTGTGCAGGCAGCGGCCAGGCGTCCGCCCTTGATGGCCGATAGGTGCTTGCGCACGCAGTTCATTTCGGCAATGGTGGCGCCGCTGAGCAAAAGCGCGCGGTTGATCGCCTGTTTGTCCGCCAAACTCAGGCCTGCCGCTGGCAGCGCCAGAAGCGCCGAGCCACCGCCGGATATCAGGGCAATCACCAAGTCGTCCGGAGTCAGGGAGCGGGTCAACTCGAGCATGCGGGCTGCAGCGGCCTGACCGGCAGCGTCGGGCACCGGATGTGCGGCTTGCACCACCTCGATGCGTCCACCTCGCGTGCGCAGTTCTGGAGGTGCATAGCCGTAGCGCGTCACGACAAGCCCTGCCAGCGGCGCATGCTCCGGCCAGAGTGCATCCAGAGCGGCGGCCATCGCACCCCCAGCCTTGCCGGCACCCAGAACGAGCGTACGGCCCTTGGGAGGCGGGGGCAGAACCGAGGCCATGACCTGTCGTGGCTGAGCGCGCGCGACGGCCACGTCGAACAGGGTGCGGAGAAAGCGGACAGGCTCTGTGGAGGGATTGGGCAGGGACATGGTCGAATATTTAGGGGTCCACCATTTCAATGGGGCAAAACGGCACCTTGCAACGCGTGCAGTCTGCCTATGGATTGACATCCTTGCCGCCCTTGGCCTTCGCCACCGCTTGCGCGCAAAGGGCAGAGAATTCGACGGCGCTCACCCCTTCGTCAAGTCACCATGCGTCGCTTCGGTGGGCTCCTACTCCTGGCGGCATGACTGCACCACGCCTTTCAAAGGCGATCCGGGTGTGCCCCGCGCTTCTTCGCGTTACAGGATCAATATACAGAACCGACGAACACTCTGCACGCCCGACAAGGATGCCTGGGGCATCCGCGCTGTCCCTTCTCTACCTGAGCGGCGAGGTTCGTCGTGCCACGGGTCAAGCGTCGGGAGCGATGGTGTGGTTGCCCATCATTTCAATCGCGCGGCACAAGGCGGAATGGTCCAGCCCGTCCATGCCATGGGCAGCGCAGGCCGAGAACAATTGTTGCGCGATGGCGGTGTTGGGCAGCGAAAGCCCAAGTTGCTTGGCACCGGCGAGTGCCAGATTCAGGTCCTTTTGGTGCAGGTTGATCCGAAAGCCGGGCTGGAAGGTTCGCTTCACCATGCGCTCGCCATGCACCTCAAGAATGCGCGATGACGCGAAACCACCCATCAGTGCCTGGCGCACCTTGGCCGGATCGGCGCCGGCGCGGCTTGCAAACAGCAGGGCTTCGGCCACGGCCTGAATGTTGAGCGCGACGATGATCTGATTGGCGACCTTGCAAGTCTGCCCGTCGCCGTTGCCACCCACCAGGGTGACGTTTTTGCCCATGAGCTGGAACAGCGGAAGCACTTTCTCAAAGATCTCTTGCTGGCCGCCTACCATGATGGTGAGCGTGGCAGCCTTGGCGCCCACCTCACCGCCTGAAACGGGTGCGTCCATGTATGCGCAGCCCAAAGCGTTAATCTGCTTGGCAAATTCCTTCGTCTCCATCGGCGCGATCGAGCTCATGTCCACCACGACCTTGCCCGTGCTTAAGCCTTTGGCCACCCCATCATCGGCAAACAGTACCTTTTGCACGTCGGGCGTGTCGGGCACCATGATGAAAATGATGTCGGCTTTCTGCGCCACCTCGGTGTTGCTCGCGCAGGGCTTCGCGCCTGCGTCGAGCAAAGCCTGCGGCACCTTGCCGCGCGTGTTGACGTAGAGTTGGTGGCCCGCGGCGAGCAAATGCCCTGCCATCGGTGCGCCCATGATGCCCAGGCCGATAAATCCGAGAGTTGCCATGTCGATCTCCCTATGTGTCGTGTCGGTGTTCAAGGTGCAGCCAGCCATCCCAGTCCGGCTGAGGTCGTGGTTTTCGGCTTGTATTCGCAGCCGATCCAGCCTTGATAGCCGATGCGGTCGATGTGCGGGAACAGGAAGCGATAGTTGATTTCGCCCGTGCCGGGCTCATTGCGGCCTGGGTTGTCGGCCAGCTGAATGTGGGCAATGCGCGGAAGGAGTTTTTCCATCGTCGCGGCCAGTTCGCCCTCCGTGCGCTGCATGTGATAGATGTCGTATTGGAGGTAGAGATTCGGGTTGCCCACTTCGTCCATCACGGCGAGCGCTTGGGCTGAACGGTTGAGGAAGAAACCGGGAATGTCGTAGGTGTTGATCGGCTCGATCAGGAGCTTGATGCCGTGTTGCTGCAGTTCACGCGCGGCGTATCGCAGGTTGGCCACCAGCGTGTCGTGCAGATGCCGCGGGTCGGCGCCGGCCGGTGCTTTGCCCGCCAGGCAATTGAGCTGAGGCACTCCCAACGCCTTGGCATACTCAATTGCACGGCCCACGCCTTCGCGAAATTCGCTCACGCGCTCAGGTAGACAGGCAATGCCGCGCTCCCCTGCGTCCCAGTCACCAGCTGGCAGGTTGTGCAGCACAATTTGTACGCCGGCGGCAAGTGCCTTGTCGCGGATGTGTTCGGCCGTGTGAGCATAGGGGAACAGGAATTCCACGGCCTTGAAGCCGCTTTGCGAAGCCGCGCTAAAGCGATCGAGAAACGGCAGCTCCGTGTAGAGCATGGTGAGGTTGGCTGCGAACTTGGGCATGGTTTCAGGCCTCCACGGGGGTTAGGTCGAGAATCGGCTCGAACTCGGTGACATTGTCGATTTCGGTGCCCATCGCGATATTCGTGACACGCTCAAGAATCACTTCCACGACCACGGGCACCGCAAACTCCGCCATCCAGGCGCGTGCCTGGGCGATAGCCTCCTGGATCTTGCTCGGATCGCGCACGCGAATGGCCTTGCAGCCTAAGCCCTCGGCAACTTTCACATGATCGACGCCGTACCCGTCGAGCTCGGGCGCATTGATGTTTTCGAAAGACAGCTGCACGCAGTAGTCCATGTCAAAATTGCGCTGGCTTTGACGAATCAAGCCAAGGTAGGCGTTGTTGACGACGATGTGGATATACGGCAGCTTGAACTGCGCACCCACGGCGAGTTCCTCAATCAGGAACTGGAAATCGTAGTCGCCGGAGAGCGCGACGATTTCGCTCTTGGGATCGGCTGCGCGCACGCCCAGGGCGGCCGGCAGCGTCCAGCCCAGCGGGCCGGCCTGGCCGGCGTTGATCCAGTTGCGCGGTTGGCCGACTTTGAGAAATTGGGCCGCAGCGATTTGTGACAGACCGATCGTCGTGACATAACGCGCCTTGTCACCGAATGCAGCAACCATCTCCTGATACACGCGCTGCGGCTTGATCGGCACGTCGTCGAAGTCGCTCTTGCGCAGCATGGTCTGCTTGCGCTGCAGACACTCCCCGGCCCAGCTGGTGCGGTCTTTCAGGCGGCTGGCGGCCTTGCGTTCGCGAGCAATCTGCACAAACAGATCGAGCGCCGCCTGGGCGTCGGATGCGATACCCAGGTCAGGCATGAACACGCGGCCGATTTGCGTCGGCTCGATATCCACGTGCACGAACTTGCGCCCCTTGGTATAGACGTCGACCGAGCCGGTGTGTCGGTTAGCCCAGCGGTTACCGATGCCGAGCACGAAGTCCGATGCGAGCATGCTGGCATTGCCGTACCGGTGGCTGGTCTGCAAGCCGACCATGCCAGCCATCAGCGGGTGCTCGTCAGCGATCACGCCCCAGGCCATCAGCGTGGGTACCACCGGCACGCCGGTGATCTCGGCAAATTCCACGAGCAAATCGCACGCATCGGCATTGATGATGCCGCCACCGGCGACGATCAGCGGCCGCTCGGAAGCCTCAAGCATGTCCAGCGCCCGCTCGATTTGGGCGCGTGTGGCGCGCGGCTTGTGCACGGGCAAAGGCTCATACAAATCCGGGTCGAACTCGATTTGCGCCACCTGCACATCGAATGGAAGATCGATCAGCACGGGCCCCGGGCGACCCGAGCGCATCAAGTGAAAAGCCTGCTGGAACACGCCCGGGACCTGCGCCGGCTCGCGCACCGTCACCGACATTTTCGTCACGGGCTTGGCGATGGACTCGATGTCAACCGCCTGAAAGTCTTCCTTGTAAAGCCGCGCACGCGGCGCCTGGCCGGTGATGCACAAAATGGGGATGGAATCGGCGCTTGCTGAGTACAGACCTGTAATCATGTCGGTTCCCGCCGGCCCGGACGTGCCAATGCACACGCCGATATTGCCGCTGGCGGCCCGCGTGTAACCCTCAGCCATGTGCGATGCCGCCTCCACGTGGCGCGCCAGCACATGCGCAATGGACGCCCGCTTGCGCAGCGCGTTGTAAAAGGGATTGATGGCGGCGCCAGGAACGCCGAAGGCTTGGTGGATACCCTCTTTTTCGAGGATGCAGACGGCGGCTTCGGCCGCGGACATTTTGGGCATGAGTCATCTCCTGAATCGGGGCCGTGCCCGACGGGGCACAGCTTGCAGGCCGGGTCGGCCCGCAAGGCTTGCAGGAGACTGTAGTCAGGAGCGACGCGTTGAAAAATAGGGGGAAAGGCGAAGGATTACAACCCCACATAGGGGTAATATCGGCCAGGAGGCGGCTTTCATTGCATCTCTAAGTCAGGCTCGATGGCCGCGGCCCCGGCTTTGGCACATTCCTCGTCGGTGTCGCCGGACGGCGCACCGCTCACCCCGATGGCGCCGTACAGGGTGCCGCCGGCGGCAATCGGTACGGCTCCAGCCGAGAAGAGCAAACCAGGCACATGCGCCAAGCTGCTTTGCGCTTGCGCCTTCAATGCCGAGGTCGGCGCGTTGAACGATACAGCGGTGTAAGCCTTCAGTGCACTCACGCGCACGGTGAGGTCAGGCGCGAGCACGTCACGAAGCATCACCTGCGGCTGGCCGCTACGATCGACCACGGTCACGCCAATCTGGATGCCCTTTGTGCGGCAGGTTTGGATGGCCTTCTGGGCGGCCTTGAGTGCCGTTTCCATTGACAGACGGCTGACCGTGATGGCCATGGGCTCGGCCGCGTGCGCCATGCCGGACGTAACAACAAGGGTTGAGCATAGGCTCAGGAGGAGCTTGTTCGGCATCGGACTTCTCTCGCCTCAACGTTTGAAATGCAGGTTGCGGTTGACGTGTACAGAGCTACAGAGCATATATGCAGAGCATTGCCCTGGACCGCCCGAGCCTCGGAGCATGCCAGGCAAGATTGCCAATGCGACGTGGAAGGGGCGTGCACATGACCGACCCAGACTGGCGGGCGACTCCTTCGGCCCATCCGCTTGCGGTGTTGAGGAACGTCGCTGCTACCGGTCAGAGGATGCAGCGTAATTAATTAGATGGGGGATCGGACACCGGCTGCACCATGGGGGATGCACGCAGCTTTGCACAGGGCGCGCGTGCGAAGCTGCGTGTCGAATCTGGCTTAGCCTTGGCGATCGCTCCATAGCTTCCCGCCCGTAGCCCAGTGTGAGCGGGAGACCTCATTGAGAATGATGTCAACGGCTTCGGGTGAGCACTTGAGGGTGTCGACCACCGCTTGGGTAATGTTCTCCACGAGTTCCCTTTTGATCTCGGGGCTGCGGCCTTCAAACATGTCGATCCGAATCGCGGGCATTCAGTCTTCTCCTGGAAGCGAGCCGGCACGCTACCGGACTCAAGGGCTCGATTATGACGGGGTGGGCGAAGGGGCGCCAGGTGTTGTTGGTGTGATCTCGCCCGTTGCGCCTTGTTGCGCTGGGCGCGTCCCGTTTAAGGACGTCGCCGCGCCTTGCCGACATTCTGTCCACAACACACCTGCTTCGCGGGTTGCTCGTCGCATGCCGCGCGGCTGCACAAAGGTGGAGCGCCCGCGCAACAAAAAACGCCCCGCAGGAGTGGTCCTGCAGGGTGCCGCGGCATTCATCTCAACACATTCGCCTCAGGGGCGGTCGATCCCGGGGGACCCGAGCGGAGATTGTTGACAACGCCCTTGACCGTCGCCGTCGCTTGCGCAGAGAGGGGAGAGATTCCTTCGGCGCTCGCCCCTGCATCGAGCCGGGAAGATTCGCTTTGGCGGGTTCCTGTTGCTGGCGGCATGGCTGCACCGCACACTTGGCAGCCGATCCGGGCGTGCCCCGGCCTAAACCGCGGGGCCTGTCGCGCACCGGGTCAGTGCATTTCGTCGCGAATGTAGAGGGGGCCTTTCAGGCTGGCCACATAGGCGGCAATGTCGTGCAGATCTTGCGAGCTGTACT
This sequence comes from Betaproteobacteria bacterium, assembly GCA_028870715.1. Classification (GTDB taxonomy): domain Bacteria; phylum Pseudomonadota; class Gammaproteobacteria; order Burkholderiales; family Burkholderiaceae_C; genus Thiomonas_A. Next base: position 10,994 of record JAGWOZ010000044.1, read on the forward strand.
GCGCCACGATGCCACCCATGATCGGGTTGTTGCGCCCATACAAAGGGGTCTGGCTCTTGGCTTGGTATTGCTGAAGCGCATGGAACAAGTACGACTCGTATTGGCCTGCGATGATGGGATAGTTTGGGGCAATCGGCTTATCCAGTCCGGCGCCGTGGCAGGCGATACAGCCGCCCTTATTGACCAGATCTTCGCCCTTCTTGATATCGGCAGCATGCACAGCGCCAGAGAAGGCAACCACCAAGGATGCAGCGGTCAGTTGTGCGAACAGTCGTTTCATGGATGCGTTCCTCACTTGGCGCTCTGGCCCTTCGGCAGGGCGTAATAAGCGGCGATGTCGGCCATTTCCTTGTCGGTCAGTGAGCTGGCGACAGCTTTCATGGTTGGATTGCGGCGCGCCCCGCTACGGTAGTCCTGCAGAGCCTGCACGATGTAGCCGGCGCTTTGCCCGTTGAGCATGGGTACGTAGTAGACATCCGGGAAGGAGGCCTTGTAGCCGCCGCCAACGTTGTGACAACCTTCACACATGAAGATTTTGCTTTTGCCAGCGGCCGCATCACCGGTGACGGTTTGGGCTTGTGCACCGGCAGCAAGCAGGAGCGAGATCGCAAATATCAGCTTTTTCATCGCGGGCTTGACGAGGTCATTGAAGGGAAAGAAACGTGTGAGAGTCGGTGATTATAGGGAGCTCGTTCTTGTGCGACACCTTTCGTGCAAGCGGTGATTGAGGATCAGCGCTCAAATTGACCATACGCAGTGCAATGCCCTAAAAACACAGCTGGAAATGCAACGAAATCTGTCAATGGGCTCACGCAGCGCCTGCGCGCTGCTAAAGGCTGTTCCACGCGTTGCGCCAATGACAGGCGCCAAGAGTCGTGAGCAGGATGCCGCCGCGCCGTGACCCGGGCCAGCAGGTTTGGATCCATGCCAATGGTGCATGGTCTCGCCTGCAATCCGAGGGAGGGGCGCCAAATAGGATGCAAGGCCGCCAAGATTTTGTTAACAGGTGAGGGCATCGCGGTCATCGCAAGGGCGCGACGAATGGGGCGCCAAAACGAGAAAAGCATCGGGGATTGCGCGAAGCTGCAAGAATCCAGTGCGGCGTTGACATCCTCCCCGCCCTTGGCCTGTGGCCACCGCTTGCGCGGGAAGGACGGGGGTTCCTGCGGCGCTACGCACGAGTGAGCTCGTGCACAGCAGCTTCGGTGGGTTCCTGCTTCATTGAGGGGCCTGAATGCGCCACCTCTCCACGGGCTGCAACGCGGCGTCCCCGCGCCAAAATGTTCATCGCGCCGACATGGTCGGCGTGATTCGCATAGCCGCAGGCAACGCACTTGAATTGCGCCTGCGTGCGGCGATTGTCGGCCGCCACATGGCCACAGCCCGGGCAGGTGCAGCTGGTGTTGTGCGGCGGCACGGCGATGAGCCAGCCGCCGCTCCACGCCATCTTGTACTCCAGCTGGCGACGAAACTCGGTCCAGCCCTGATCCAGGATGGACTTGTTCAGGCCCGACTTGGCCCGAACGTTGCGTCTCGGCTTCTCGGCGTTGCCCCTGGCCGAGCGCACCATGTTCCTCACCTGCAAGTCCTCAATACACACCATCGCGTGGTTTTGGCTGATCGTGGTCGTGGCCTTGTGCAGGACGTCGCGACGGGCATGGGCGATACGGGTATGAACCCGTTGGACTTTCGCTTTGGCCTTCCTCCAGTTTTTGCTGAACTTCACCTTGCGGCTCATCGCCCGCTGGTACCGCGCCAGACGTGCCTCATGCTTCCTGAAACTGTTCAGCGGCGTCAGAAACGTCCCATCCGAGAGCGTTGCCAGGCGGGCGATGCCCACGTCAATCCCGATGGCACTGGTGGCGCTCGGCATGGGTTGCGCAACCTCGCGCTCGGTCTGGATCGAGACGAACCACTTGCCGCAGGACACGCTCACGGTGACGTTCCTCACCGCACCGAGCACGTCCCGGCTGTTGCGGTCGCGCAGCCACCCCAGTTTGGGCAGAAAGATGCGGGTGTTGCCCGCATCGAGCTTGATCTGTTTCGGATCCGGGTAGCGAAAACTGTCGCGCTGGCCTTTCTTCTTGAAGCGGGGCAAGTCCGCGCGTTTGGCGAAGCAGTTGGCATAGGCGCGGTCAAGATCCTTGAGCGCGTGTTGCAGCGGATGCACGGGCGCATCCTTGAGCCACGGCGTCTGCACACCTTGGCGCCATGCAGTCAGGTGTTTGGCCATATCGACGTAGCGGATGAATCGTCCGCCCGCCTCGTGGTTCGCCTTCTGCAACGCCAGCGCCTTGTTGAACACGAACCTGCAGGCGCCAGCGAAGCGGCGCATCTGGCGCTGCTGCTGACCGTTTGGACGAAGCTCGAACTTGAACGCCTGGAGTCGCTTCATGACTGGTTGAATATACAGCGACTCTGGCACCACTTCAAGACAAACAAGGACGCCTGTGGCATCCGCGCTATCCTTCCTCCCCGTGAACGGGGAGGTTTGTCGCGCAAATGATCAACCGATCCGCACAAATTTTCTGGAGTATGCATGCATTCGTCGATCTACCTGCTGGCCATGGCTGCGCTGCAAGGCGTGACCGAGCTTTTCCCGATCTCAAGCCTGGGGCACAGCATCTTGGTGCCCGCCTTGCTGCATTGGCCCATCGCGCGCGATGCCGATTGGTTTCTCCCCTTTGTGGTGGTCCTGCACTTGGGCACTGCGGCAGCCTTGCTCCTGTATTTTTGGCGGGACTGGGTGCAGCTCATTTCCGGGTGGCTCAGGGCGCGCGGCGGAACCAGCAATCCCCAGGCCCAGTTGCTGTGGCTGTTGGTGGTGGGCAGCATCCCAGCAGGGTTGTTGGGGCTTGTGTTAGCGCACAAGATCAAGGCGCTTTTCGGCGGATTTACCTTTGCTGCTGTCGCGCTCATGCTCAACGGGGTGATGCTGATGCTTGGCGATTTCTGGAAAAACCGTCGAGCAAGCGCTGACCTTCCGGCCATGGGCTACGGGCGAGCCCTGTTGATTGGCGCAGCGCAAGCCCTTGCCCTGATTCCGGGATTCTCGCGCTCCGGCGCAACGCTCGTGGCAGGGTTGGCCGTAGGGCTTGGGTACGAGGCTGCTGCGCGTTTCTCCTTCCTTTTAGCCACACCCATCATCGCAGCTGCCGGCCTGCTGGAGGTTCCGAAGCTGATGCACGCAGGCATTCCGCAAGGGTTGCTGGGAACAATCCTGGCCGCTGGGGTCCTATCGGGCGTGTGCGCGTGGCTGTCCACGTGGTTTCTGATGCGTTGGTTCCACGGCCATGAAGTCAAGGCACTGCGGCCTTTTGGGATCTACTGCTTGGCGTTCGGGGTGATCGCATTGCTGATTGGCTGATTGCGGCCCGTTCAACCCTGCCGCAACAAGGCGCGCAGCACAGGAAGCTGGCGGCGGCTGATGGGTAGGGTCTCAGGGACGCCGCGTACGCGCACCACCCAGTCGGCGTTGTCATCGATCGCTTGCAGGGTTGCGGCGGTGACGCGCTCCAGACCGGCGATCGCCTCCATCGCGACCAGGGCGCTGCGGTGGGTCCGCACAAATCGCGTGGCAAAGCGTGCCTCCAAATCGCCAAGAGCCGTGTCGATGAGATGATGCCGGGCACCCGTGCGCACCAGCGTGTATTTGTTGTCAGACCGGAAGTACAGGACTTCGGCAACAGGCACGCGCAGGAGTGCGCCGCGTTCGATCACGGAAAGTGCCGGGGTGACGATTTTGTTGGCCGCGGTTGCATCCTGCGGCGCCATGCCGTTGTGCAGGAGAGGCCGTACCCGCTCGATCGCCTGTGCCAGCCGTTCCCGACGAACGGGCTTCGTGAGGTAGTCCACTGCAGCGTGGTCGAACGCAGCCAGCGCGTGCTCGTCGTGCGCCGTGACGAACACCACCGCGGGAAGCGCCGCTGGCTGCGCGCGGCGCTGCACCAGTTCCGCAGCGAGTTCCAGCCCGCTGGCCCCTGGCATCTGAATATCGAGAAGCAACAAGTGGTATTCGCCATGTCGCATCATCCGCCGGGCCGTATCCACGTCGGCTGCCTCATCCACGTGGCACTGTGCGCATTGAGGCAGCTCGTCAAGCAGGCGGCGCAGGCGTGTGCGGGCTAAAGGCTCGTCGTCGATGATGAGGATATTCATAGAGGCAGGCGGATGCGAACACGGTAGCGTGGCGGCACCAAGCCATCAACAGGGCCATGGTGAAGGTCAGCGGTGATGTCGTAGAGCAAATGCAGGCGTTGGGCAATGTTGGACAGGGCCATGCGGGTGCCGCGCCCGTTTGATGCGGTGCTTGGCGTGTAGTCGTTGACGACGCCGAGTTCGACCATGCCAGCGCGCGGTGTCACCCACACGTCAATCAGGCAGGGCCCGGTGCCGGACTCGACGCCGTGGCGCACGGCGTTTTCCACGAGTGGTTGCAGTGTCAGGGACGGGATGCGCAAATGTTCCAGCCCGGGCTCTACCGCCCACCGAATTTGCATGCGCGCGCCGAAACGCACGGACTCGATGTCCAGGTATCGGCGCGCGAGGTCAACCTCTTCTTGGACCGTACTTAAGGTGCCGGGCCGACTCACGGTTGCGCGAAACAGCTCCGCCAGGTCGTCAAGCACCTGCTCGGCGCGTTGTGGCTGCTCGCGCACGAGGGCGCTTGCCGCGTTCAGCGCGTTGAATAGAAAGTGAGGGCGGATCCGCGCTTGCAACTCATCCAGGCGCGCCTGGACCGTCGCCGGGGTCAGCGCCTGTGCGCGCAGGCTCAGGTAATGCAGGAATCCACCCGCCAGGACGGCGCCCACCAGAGCGCTCCGCCAGTCCGGCAGTGGGCTGCCAGCGCCCACGGCGATCACGGAGTCCACAAGGGCCTGTGCGATCCAGCCGGCTGCCGCTCCCGCGCCGATGCCAACACCGACTCGCATGAATCCACTCAGCTTGCGCCAAGATCGCCGCGATAGACACATCACGCTGAGCCAGATGGCTGCCCCAGGCTCAGCCACGGCAAGTCCTTGCAACAGGAGGCCCCACCATTCGCTTGGTCGCGGACTAAAGGCGAGAGGGAGCATCAGCACGACGGCGTTCACCAGCACGTAGGCGCGAATGGCTGTGCCCGCGTTACAGGCGTCGGGCATTGCGAGCAGGGGCGGCGCGCTTGTCCCGACGTACGGTGACTGCGGTTCGCTCAATACAATCTCCTGCCATTGACTGCCATTGCGCTGTACGCAACCATTTCATCTCCCATGAGTTCATCCCTCGACCGTAAGCAGCAGGCCTGGTCGGCCCTTTTTTCCGAGCCGGTCGACGCGTTGGTGCAACGCTACACGGCTTCGGTCGATTTTGACAAGCGCTTGGCGCGATTTGATATCCAGGGTTCGCTGGCGCATGCGCGCATGTTGGCTGCCCAACACATTATTAGCGCCCAGGACCTGGCCGAGATCGAACGCGGCATGGCTCAGATCCAGAAGGATATCGTGGCGGGCAGCTTCGAGTGGAAGCTGGAGTTGGAGGATGTGCACCTCAATATCGAAGCACGCCTGACCCAACTGGTGGGCGATGCCGGCAAGCGTCTGCACACGGGGCGCAGTCGCAACGATCAGGTGGCCACGGATATTCGCTTGTGGTTGCGCGAGGCCATTGATCGCATTCAGGTTGCGCTCGGGACCTTGCGGGTCAGTCTTGTGGATGTGGCCGAGGCCCATGCCGACACGATCATGCCCGGCTTCACGCATTTGCAGGTGGCCCAGCCTGTGACATTGGGCCACCATCTGCTGGCCTATGTGGAAATGTTCGGGCGCGATGCGGAGCGCCTTGCCGATTGCCGCCGCCGGGTCAACCGCCTGCCTCTGGGTGCCGCGGCACTCGCCGGCACGAGCTATCCGTTGGACCGCGCGATGGTGGCGCGAGAGCTTGGTTTTGATGGCATCACGGCGAACTCGCTGGATGCCGTGAGCGACCGCGACTTTGCCATTGAGTTTTGCGCTGCGGCCAGCGTGGCGATGGTGCACGTGTCGCGTCTGAGCGAAGAGCTTGTCCTGTGGATGTCGCCCGCCTTTGGGTTCATTGACCTGCCGGACCGTTATTGCACGGGCTCGAGCATCATGCCCCAGAAAAAGAACCCTGACGTGCCTGAGCTTGCGCGCGGAAAGACCGGCCGGGTGGTGGGGCATCTCACTGCACTTCTGGTGCTGATGAAGGGCCAGCCTTTGGCATACAACAAGGACAATCAGGAAGACAAGGAGCCGCTGTTCGACACCGCCGACACCCTGCTCGATACCCTGACGTTGTTCGCCGACATGATCCGGGGCATTCGTGTGAACGCACAGGCCATGCAAAACGCCGCGCGCAAGGGCTATGCCACGGCGACCGACCTTGCGGATTATCTCGTGAAAAAGGGCTTGCCTTTCCGTGATGCGCATGAGGTGGTGGCGCATGCCGTGCGCGCGTGTACGCAAGCAGGCCGAGATCTGGGCGAGATGAGCCTTGCGGAGCTCCAAGCCCTGCACCCGGCGGTGCAGGCCGATGTGGCCGACGTGCTCACGTTGCACGGGTCGGTGCAGTCGCGAGCGGTGCCCGGGGGGACCGCTCCGGAGCAGGTCCGCGCGCAAATCGCCAGGCTGCGCGCCGAGTTGCGTGGTTGAGCGGGCGATGCCGCCCAGTCGCCATGGGTCAAGTCCTGGGCAGGGTCACGCCTTGTTGGCCTTGGTATTTGCCGCCGCGGTCCTTGTAGCTCGTTTCGCAGACCTCGTCGCTCTCGAAGAACAGCACCTGCGCGCATCCCTCGCCGGCATAGATCTTCGCCGGTAAGGGCGTCGTATTGGAGAATTCCAGTGTCACGTAGCCCTCCCATTCAGGCTCAAAGGGAGTGACGTTGACGATGATGCCGCAGCGGGCGTAGGTGCTCTTGCCCAGGCAAATCGTGAGCACATTGCGCGGGATGCGGAAATACTCGACGGTGCGGGCCAGCGCGAAGCTGTTTGGGGGGATGATGCACACGTCGGCCTCAATATCAACGAAGCTGCGTTCATCAAAATTCTTCGGGTCCACCACAGTGCTGTGCACGTTGGTGAACACCTTGAATTCGGGAGCGCAGCGGATGTCGTACCCATAGCTGCTTGTGCCATAACTGACGATGCGGTGGCCGTCGGCCGCATGCCGAACCTGCTGCGGCTCGAACGGCGCGATCATGCCGTGTGCTTCGGCCATGTGGCGGATCCAGCGGTCTGATTTGATGGTCATGCTCGGAGCCTTTACGTTTGATCCAGCTAAAACGAGACGAATTGTGCAGCCAACGATTGGGCGCACAGATCAGCATTGAAACAGGTGCTGCATACCCGGTGTGATCTCGTCACGACGCGTCAATCGTCAGTCGGGGTCGCGGTGCGCGCACGCGCGCTCAAGCAGCGGGCCCAGTCGGGCGAGCACTTCCTGTCCCGACAGGCGCAGCGCAACCTGTTTGCGACGCGACTTTTCGCCGCGCTTGATGCTGACGTCACGGCGTGTTAGGTGAAGCGTATGGGCCAGCCAAGCGCACAGTGCAGCATTGCCACGCCCATCCAGTGCAGGCGCGGCGATGCGCACGCGCAGGGCACCGTCGTGGAGCCCCACCAGGGCCGTGGTTTTTGCGCCCGGCTGCGCCGCGACCATGAGGGTCACGCCGGATTCGTCTTCGCGCAGCCAGCCGGGATAGTCGGATTGCATACAAAAAAAGCCTGGGCGCAAGGCCCAGGCTTTTCAGATTGACCGCACTCTTAGGGCTTGTCGCCGGTCGGGAACGGCCATGCGGCTTGCGGGCTGAGGGCGGTCTTCGCTGCAGGGGCGGGCTCCTTCTTCGCCGGAGCGGCCTTCTTCGCCGGAGCAGCCTTCTTCGCCGGAGCGGCCTTCTTCGCCGGAGCAGCCTTCTTCGCCGGAGCGGCCTTCTTCGCCGGAGCGGCCTTCTTCGCCGGAGCA
>JAGWOZ010000287.1 GCA_028870715.1 Betaproteobacteria bacterium
CCTCCGTACTCGATGAACCAACGAAAGGCCTGGATCGGCGCAAGGAGCGACGGATGAGCCAGCTGGCTGGGTGAGACCACGGGGAGTGGACCTGTCGTGGTCTCAGGTGTGCCGCGGACGTCGCCAGACTGCAGGGTTTGCTCAATCTGCTCCATCGTCGCGCGACTCGGAGAGTCCGGAGGTGCGACGGACCCGAACACGGGGCACTGGGCGACGATAGCCTTTGGCCGCGCGTCGCAGGCGGAAACGACGACCACCTGGCCGCCGGTGTAGCTGTCGCCCCAAAGCGCCAACTTCTCCGGATTCACTTGGGGCAAATCGAGAGCAAAGTCCAGGGCATCGCGATATCCGCGGCACTGAATCCATGGGTTGATCTCGCGGCGGGGTTCGCCGCCACTTCGCCCGAAGTTCCTGTGGTCGTAGATCAACGCCGCAATGCCCGCTCGGGCAAAGGCTCTGGCGTACTCGATCGCAACCATCTGTATGGTGGCCGAAGTACCGTGGGCCATGACGACCAACGGCCGCTTGCCCGAGTAGCCGTCGGAAGCGATCAAAAAGCCTCTCAGCATTGCGCCTTCAGACTGGAACTCGACAGGTTGTTCCACCAGCATAGGCCACCTCCTCGGATCTCGATTTGACGACTAAGAAGGATATGCCGCCCGATCGAAGCCGCGGTAAAACGCGTGTGCTCAACGAAAAGCGGCACCCGTACTCATGGGAAAGTTTACGCGCGCCCTTGGCATCGAGGTCACCGATAATCTCGACATCGACGAGTAGACCGGGATTTAAAACGCTGGCGCGAGCAAGCCTGCATTGAAAACCGGAGTCAGTCAATGCTCACACCTTGCCCAGAAGCAGACAAGCGGCCACCCTGCGGAAATGCTGTTCGTGGTGCGCTGCGCAATCCGATGAAAGCGCTTAGCCCTATTGATTGCTGTCCTTGCGGGAGCGGCAAATCGCTTGCGGACTGCTGCGAGGCGTATCTCGTGGGAGCCATTCCAGCGCCCACGGCCGAGGCGCTGATGCGCTCACGCTACCTGGCCTATGCGCTGGGACGCGAGCCCTATTTGCTAGCAACCTGGCACGCCTCGACCCGGCCCGCAACCCTCGCCCTCGAAACGGAGCCCCAGCCTCGTTGGATCGGCCTCTCGATCAAGCGCTGCGAGACGCAGGACGAAGACCATGCAGTCGTCGAATTCGTCGCGCGCTACAAAATTGGCGGTCGTGCTTACCGGTTGCACGAAATCAGCCGGTTCGTCCACGAGCAAGGCCGTTGGTTCTACATCAGTGGCAACATCAAACGATAGCCTGCCTGATCCCCGACCAGCAATGAACAATCGGTTCGCACCAAATAGCAACAAACGGCCAATTGCAGTCTTCCCTTGGATAGCGTGTGGGCGCTGATGCCGAATTGACCCGCACGCCGACGAGCGCGTGATCAGGAGCATTTGCCCGAGACTTCAGTCGCGACGCCATTGGAGATAAACCGCACCTGGACATAGGGACATCGACACCACGCTTAAATTCGCGCTCGCACGCACAGATCCACCCTCGGTCGCGATTTGCCGATCGGTTTGCGCCACCGTGTTGTGGTGAACTCCCAAGTCGATCGCCAATGCACGAACCGCCGGCAATCGCGCCCCGGGCTTGAACGTGCCCGCGACAAGCCCGGCGCGCAGTCCATCGGCAGCCTGCTCGTAGACAGGCACGCTTGAGGCAAGGTCGATGCGAAGCATGGGAGGGTGTGGCAATCCGCCAAGCGTACGTTTTATAGGACATACGCAACAGACAGATGACTGGGATTCTCGGGACGATTCCGTGCTGTCTCGCCGCTGCGCGTTGCACTGGTCGCGCGCGCTCGCACGGCCTTTGCGTCGGCGCGAATCGGGGTGTCTCAGAGGTCCAGAACGCCAGGGCCGACCCAACCGGTCGCCTCGCCAGGGTACCCTGTCTGCGCCGAGAGCAGGCGCACGCCACGCAGCTCGAGCTCCTGGCACCAGTGATGATGGCCGAAGATCCAGGCCGCGACCTGCGCGTGCGCCGCGGCGTCGATCAACTCGTCACAATCGCTGTGGAACGCGGGCGAGAGCGGCGTGATGCCGAATTTCGAGTTGCGCGCGGCCGAGTGGGGCACGTGGTGCGTGACGACAAGTATCGGCCCCGCGTGCGGCTCGGCCAGGCGCTCTGCAAGCCAGGCGCGCGACAGGCGGTGCTCTTCGAGCGCGTCCTGAGGCAGGAACGAGACGCCGCCGCGTCGGGAAATCAGGCGATGATCCTCGATCGTATCCTGCGCGCGGCGCATCGCCTCCAAGCAGTCCCCGTTCGCGGCGTAATCAGTCCACAGCGTCGCGCCGAGTACGCGCAGCATGCGTCCGCCGATCGGGAAATGGGCCGCTCCCCGGTCGATCACCGTCACACCTTCGAGCTTCGCCGTGAGGAGGGCCTCGCGCTCCTCGTCGAACGATCCTCGGTAGTACTCATGGTTTCCCGGCACGACGAGCGCAGGGCAACCGAGGAACTCAGCCGCCTGAGCAGCGTAGGCGAGCGTCGAGACGTTGCGGCGCGAGTGCATCCTGCCGATGTCGCCAGCGAGCACGAGGAGATCGGCCCTGCCAGCGTGCGCGCGCAAGTCCGGGCCGAGAGCCAGCGGGTACCGCCCCGTCCATCGTGTCCCGCCTTCCTTCTCGCGGATCTCGATGTGGATGTCGCTGTAATACAAGATCGTCGCCATGCTTGCTCCGCCTGCGCTCGACCTGCGCGCCCGATGAGGAACTTACCGCGACCTTTATACGGCGGGTTGCGAGCCGGCGTCAACCAGCGGGCTAGGATTCGAGCCGGAAGCTGATCCCATCGCGCGCGGTCAGGGCGGAGTCGGCAGCGCGTGCTGCCGAGGCAGATCACGGCTGCAGGACAAAAGAGTTGACTCCACGAACTTCACGGTGCTGCGGCTGATGAGGGGCAGGTGTGACCGAAGTCGAGGTCACCACGCGCGGCTGGCTTACCGCCACTTTGGAAATTCTGAATGCAGATGCATTAGACAAGACAGATCGGTCACGTACATTTCCAGTTGTTGATTGCGGGCCGTCCACGCAACCCAACCGACAAGGAGACACTTTGAACACACTGCCCAGCCTGGCTGAAATCGACGCCGCCGCTGCTCTCGTGTACCGGCATCTGCAACCGACCCCGCAGTACATGTGGCCCCTGCTTGAGCAGCAATTGGGAACCCGTGCTTGGGTCAAACATGAGAATCACACCCCGGTGGGCGCATTCAAGGTCCGCGGCGGCCTCGTCTACGTCGAAGCCCTGCGAGCGCGTCTGCCGCAATGCCGCGGGGTTATCTCGGCCACACACGGCAATCATGGACAAAGTATTGGCCTCGCGGCACGC
>JAGWOZ010000288.1 GCA_028870715.1 Betaproteobacteria bacterium
CGCAGAACACGGCCCTCGAATAACGCATTGATGCCTGGCGCAAGGCAAGCGCCCCGCTGAAGACGACCCAGCACGAGCGCCGCGCAGCGGCGCCTGTCCAGCTGCTGCGGACCACTCGGGCGGAGTTCAAACTAGACGGACTGAAGTCGCTTCATGGCTGGTGCAATACACAGCACTTCGGACGTCGCTTCAATCGAAACAGGATGCCTCTGGCATCCGCCGCTACCCTTCATCACCCCAAGCGGCGGGGCTTGTCGCGCACCCGGTCAATCTGCAGACCGCCCCCGTCACCTCAAATTCTCGCAATGTGTGCCGTTAATCGACCCAAGGCCAAAGGCGAGCCTGAAGTAATTGTCTGCAGCAGATTTGCTCCAGTGGAACACCCAAGATCATTGGAACAAGTGAAAGGACGTGCCGCCACAAACCCGTCCATTGAGATCAAAGAAATCGAAGTCGTGGCCGTGTACCGCAGGCTACGTCGCAGCATTGGCGATTCTGCCATGTCCATGAATTTGTCATCTGGCCCGAACACTTTCCCACCATGCGAAGCAACGCCCCGGGCCCCAAGGACCTACACAAGCTACGTGTCGTGGGCGTAGCGGCCAACGCTGTCTTTGCGCTGCTGCTCATCGCGCTATTGGCTTGGCGCTACGGCGCCATCGAGGCGAACACTGGAAAAATGCTCGGCACCCAGTCGGCCTTCTGGGCAGACGCGATGAGCCAGCGCTACGCCCGCATCGCGACCGTGTGCGACGCTGTGCGCGACAAATTAGATGCCTCTCCTGGTCTGTGGGGCGAGCCCCGTGGATTGGATCCCTTGATCGCGGGGTTCCTGGGGCAAGTCCCCTTCGTCAGCAACATCAAGCTTGTTACTGCCAGTGGAAACATTGCCGCATCCATGCCTGCCCGCGCCCGTGGCACGAGCTTTGCACATGCGCACGACGGCGCAGACGCGGTGTCCGCTGGGCTGCAGATTGGCCGAGCCAGGCCAGCATCTGATGGCGGTTTGGTGACGCCGGTGCGCTGCACAGTGCCCGGCCCCTCGGCGGGCACGCAAGGTCTTCTGGAGTTCGGCCTGCGCATTCAGGACATCTTGCAATCCCTAGGTCGGCGCGAGGATGCCGCGAACGGCGACCGGCCGTCACCGGCCCTAGGGCTCATGCGCAACGACGGTTACTTGCTCGCACGCTTGCCCGCCTTTGGATCCCGCGCCACGGACAACGAGTTCACCTTGCCCTCGCGCGGCGTTCTCGCAACGGCTCTGGCGGCACATCACGCACATGGGCACGGTGTCATTTTCGGCTGGGTGCAATCGGCAGATGCACATGACATCATCGCCTGGCAGCGACTGCCGGACCACAACATCACAGCCTTCGTCAGCCTGCCGCGCAGCGTCGTCGTCAGGTCCTGGGCGACGCAGACAGCTCCGACGCTCATCGGCTGGCTGATCCTGCTCGCGGTACAGGCCGCGGCATGGCCCTGGATCGCGCGCCTGTACCAGCGTCAGAACCGCATGCTGCGCTTTAACACCGCACTGGCGGACATGAGTCAATTGGCCTTCCGCGCAGGCAACGCCGACGCATTGCTGCTGGACGCCTGTCGGATCACCACCGAACAGGCCGGGGCGCGCCTGGCCTGGATTGGCAGTCCCGATGCGCAGGGTCGGTTCACCTTTGATGCGTCACACGGTCTGGTGGACTACCTTGCGGACTTGGACTTGTGCATCCATGCCGAGCACCCCCAAGGCCGAGGGCCCGCGGGAGTGGCATGGCGTTCTGGACGCGCTTACTTCGCTCAAAGCTATACGGATCCCATCGCAGCACCGTGGAGTGAGCAAGCCGCCAAGTATGGGTTCGGAGCGCTGACCGTGCTTCCCATCTACACAGCGGGCAAGGTCGCCGCGCTCTTTTGCGCCTACCACCCGACGTACACCACCCTGGATGCCGATCTGCAAGCGCTGCTTGAACAGCTGGTGCTCGAGATTGGACGCGGCTTGGACCGGCTGGCGCTACAGACCGCCGAACGCGTTGAACGCGAAAGCCGCGAACGCCAACAGGAACTTCTGCGTGCCATCTTGGCAGAAATCGAAACCCTCATCGGTGCGCGCAGCGAGACGGACCTGATGGTGGCGGCGTGCACGCGCCTGCTTGAAAGCGGCCTATTTGCCGCGGCGTGGGTCGGATGCCCAGATGAGCACGGCCATATCCAAGTGCTCGCTGCCGCTGGCAATGGCGCCGAGATTCTTGCCGAGGGCCCACGACTAACGCTTCAGTCAGCTCCCGCTTTGGAACAGGCGCTACAGAGCAACGCGCTGAGGCTTGACACCTGTGCGCTGTCGCCCCTTCTCACACCTTGGCAGCCTTACGCGCTGGCTGACTGGACGCAAGCAGCTGCCGTGCTCACGATTCACCGGCATGGCGTCCCATGGTCGCTGCTTGTGGTTGTGGCACAGAATTGCGATGACCTCGACGATGCCATGCTTGGCATGCTTCGATGGGTGCCCGAGCTTGTCAGCCGGGCCCTGGCCGAACTTGACCTCAAGGCGAACCTGCACTCTGAGCAGTTGCTTCAGGCCCATCTTGCGTGGCACGACGCGCTCACGCGACTACCGAATCGTGTGGCGCTGGAGGCTCATTTACCGCTCGCGATGGCGCGCACACGACGCCACGGCACACTGCTTGCCGTCGGGGTCATCGATATCGATGACTTCAAGCGAGTCAACGATATGTGGGGGCACACAGCTGGCGACGACCTCCTGCAGCAACTTGGCCAACGGCTGAAGGCTGCGGTACGCGACAGCGATATGGTGGCACGCCGCGGTGGGGATGAATTTGTCGTCGTGCTCGAGGGACTCCAGCGAGAGGGCGACCTGCCCATCCTTCTCGATCGCCTGCACTCCGCAGTGGAGGCGCCTTTTGCCTTGGAAAGCGGTACGCTGGCTCAAGTTGGCATGAGTCTGGGCCTTACTCTGTACCCGGTCGACGAGTCGGAGCCCGATCAACTGTTGCGCCACGCCGATGCTGCCCTTTACGCGAGCAAGGCACACAAGGCCAACCGTCCTGCGTGGTGGCTGCTCTGGAGCAAGGATTGGGACGAAGGCGGCATGACCGCGGCCGCGCCGCAGCATCCCCTGCCCCCGTATGGGGACGAAGTCAGACACCTGCTTGCACTGTCGCAGGATGCCGTTGCCCAAACGGCCGAGCAGTTCATCGAACACTTTTACGGCAAACTCGCCTACCCCTCCCAATCTGCGCGCATTGTCCAATGGCTAAGCGAAGAGGAACTGGCCAGACTCAAACGCCGACAGACATTTCACTTGCGTTGCATCATGACACCTGGACTGCGCGAGATCAAACACCGCCAGGCTGCTTCGCGTGTGGGCTGT
>JAGWOZ010000045.1 GCA_028870715.1 Betaproteobacteria bacterium
CTCGGAGCTTGCTGTGTTCGAGCAGGCGCGCGACGCGCGCCGGCTGCTCGGTGAGGACGCCATCCGCCAGACCATCATTTCTCACACTGAAAGCGTCAGTGACCTGCTTGAAGTTCTTGTTCTGCAGAAAGAATGCGGCCTGTTCCATGGAACCCTGGGCAAGCCCGGGGCCAGGGCGGAACTGCTGGTTGTGCCGCTGTTCGAGACAATCGACGATCTTCGCAATGCGCCCGACATCATGCGCGGATTCTTCGCACTGCCAGGCATGGCCGAACTGGTTCGGCATTCGTACGCCCTGCAGGAAATTATGTTGGGGTACTCCGACAGCAACAAGGACGGCGGCTATTTCACCTCCAACTGGGAACTGCACAAGGCATCGGTGGCGCTCGCTGATCTTTTCGGCCAGCTTGGGGCTGATCATGGCATCCGATTGCGCCTTTTCCATGGTCGCGGAGGCAGTGTGGGGCGCGGCGGCGGACCAAGTTACGAGGCCATTCTGGCCCAGCCGGCCGGGACAGTGGGGGGCAGCATTCGCCTGACTGAGCAAGGCGAGGTGATTTCCAGCAAATACGCCAACCCCGAAATTGGGCGCCACAACCTGGAAACCCTGGTTGCGGCCACACTTGAGGCGACGCTGCTCTCCACTCGTGCCAAGGGCACCGACGCGCCCCAGCAGCGCCAAGGCGTGCGAACCGGCGCTCCGCAGGTATTTCTGCAGGCGGCTGCCTCGCTATCGCAACAGGCGATCACAACCTACCGAGAATTGGTGTACGGCAACGTGCGATTCGTGGACTATTTTTATGCGGCGACGCCCATCAGTGAAATTGCGGGACTAAACATCGGCAGCCGACCTGCATCGCGCAAGGCAAGTCAAAGCATCGCGGACCTGCGTGCAATCCCCTGGAGTTTTTCCTGGGGGCAGTGCCGCGTTGCTCTACCTGGGTGGTATGGGTTTGGCTCTGCTGTGGAAGCGTTTATCGCGGAACATCCAGAAACCGGAGCTGAACTGCTGGCACGTATGCACAAGCAATGGCCGTTCTTCCGCGCTTTGCTCTCGAACATGGACATGGTGTTGGCCAAGACCGACTTGGCTGTCGCCTCGCATTATGCGCAGCTGGTACCGGAGGCGCGCACGCGCAAACAGGTGTTCGCTGCAATCGAAAAGGAGTGGCAGCGAAGCGTTCAGGCGATGCGACTCATTACCGGCTGGAATGGCTTTCTTGAAACGAATGCCACGTTAGCGCGCTCCATCCGCGCCCGCTTTCCGTACATCGACCCCCTTAACCACCTCCAAGTCGAGCTCCTGCGCCGCTTCCGGGATGGCCAGACCGACGAGCGTACGAAGCGTGGCATCCACCTGAGCATCAATGGCATCGCTGCGGGCCTGCGCAACACAGGATGAGGCGACCCCCGACGCGATGTTCCTCGGGCAACTCAAGCAGCAAGAAACAGCTCGCCCAGCGGCGGTGACCTCACAATTATGAAATAATGGCCAACTTTGCCGGGATGGCGGAATCGGTAGACGCAGCGGACTCAAAATCCGCCGCCCTTAAAAGCGTGGGGGTTCGAGTCCCCCTCCCGGCACCAGATTCCATGCGTGCGCAACCGAAGCGCTCGCTTTCATGCGGCCCATCGCTTCCGGGTTCACTTCCGGACCGCTTCCGCGCTGCTCAAAATGCTGGCAGCACAGGACGCGCTGATGCGTGTGCGATCAGTTGACTGATTGGGTCCTGCCATGACCCGCGCGCAACCCTCTGCTTTATTCCTCGCGCTTGCCTCGTTCTCGGTTGCCGTGTCAGCGCAGCATCCGGGCATGGCCCTGACCGCGCAGAAAGCCCATATCTCGAGCAGCTTTAGAGCGTGGCCACAGAGCGCTTAATCGCCGAACAGTTCAGCGAGATATTTCCATTTAGATTTACCCTTCGTGCGTGCAAAGAATTTTCAGGCAAGTGAACAGCGCCAGACTGCGCAGGAACCATGAGTTGGCCGCAACCGAGCGGCATCAGTGTGCCGGGTGCATCGGTTGCGCGACCGTGCGCACGCCCAGGGCTGCGCAAACGCGGCTGATCGTCTCAAAGCTCGGCTCACGACCTGGTCGAAGAGTTTTATACCGGGGTTCGTGTGCGGCGCGATGCCGGACTCTTTCGCAACCTGCGACATCCCGCGTGCTCGGGCCATATCGCCGAGAGCAGCGGCCAGCAGCGCGGGGTCGTTCTCTTCAAGAACGGCCGTCAGATATGCCGCCACATCCTCTTCGCCGTGCAGGGCTGCAAGCGCAACCGCATTCAGTGCGGCCTCTGCTGCCAGACGCCATCCGACTATTCTGAATAGTCCGAGTCCCTGATGGAGATCCGAATGGAGCCGATGAGCTTGAACGGTGAAGGCGTCATCGCGACAACACGGCACGTGCTCGGGTTCGAGGCAAGGCTTGGCGGTCCGCCGCGCTCGGCCGACGGCAGGGACAGACCGCCCTGCGTATCGCACCAATCGCCCCTCCCCGCCGCATCGATCCGATGACCCAGTCCCCTGCCGCACGCGTGCTCACCCTGACGCTCAATCCGAGCGTCGACGCCAGCTACGAGATCGACCGCCTTGTCGAAGACCGCAAGGTCCACGCCGCCGCCTACCGGCTAGACCCCGGTGGCAACGGCATCAACGTGGCGCGCGCGCTCACTCGCCTGCACATTGCGGTGCACGCCTTCTTCATCGCCGCCGGCGAGACCGGCGAGCTGCTTGAGCACTTGGTCGCCAAGCAGATCGCGAACCCTCATTGTCGGCACATTGCCGGCGAGACGCGGATCAACGTCACCATCGAACAGCATAATCCGCGCGCGCAATACGAAGTGATCGGCCTGGGCCCGACGATCGACGACACAACGCTCGACGCGATCGTCGGGGACGTCGTCGCCCTCGCCGACGACGGCTACGTCGTGCTGACCGGGTCGTTGCCGCCGGGCGCTTCCGCCGGAACCTATGCCCGAGTCATGCGCGCACTCGGCCCGCGGGTGCGCGTCGTCGTCGACATGCAGGGTGAGTCGCTTGCCCGCGCGATCAAGGCCAAGCCCTTCCTCATCAAGCCCAATCGCTACGAGCTCGAGGAGCTCGTCGGCCGCGCGCTGCCGACTCTCGACGACGTGCAGCGCGAAGCGCGCGCCTTGCAGGCTGCGGGCGTTACGCATGTCTGCGTGTCGCTCGGCGCCGACGGCGCTGTGCTAGCCGACGCCCAAGGCGTGCGACATGCTTGGCCTCCGCAAGTCGACGTCCAGTCGACCGTTGGCGCGGGCGACTCGATGGTCGCCGGCATGATCGCGGCGTTCGCCCAAGGCGGCGGTTCCGCGCAGGCACTGCAGCTGGGACTGGCCTGTGGCAGCGCGACCGCAGCACAACCGGGCACCGAATTGTTCAACGGCGCCGAGGTGCAGGCGCTCGCGGCAGGCGTTGACGTCAGACTGCTTGCTCCAGCGCCGCCCTGAGCACCGGGCGACCGCAACAGCGCGTTGGTGGTGCGCATCGATGCACAAGCAGCGCAGCAAAGCCCTCAACGGCACACGCCTGGAACGGGCGTGGCGGCGAGACCCGAACGTCTGCCACGGCAACGTGGCAAGTCCGGGTCCTTGACCCGCGAAACCCCCATGACAACGCCATGCGTTTAGCGGCGGGGGAGTTCTTATATGGAGCGAAGGCGCCCAAAAACAAAACGGGCTAGCATTTCGGCTAACCCGTTAATTTATCAACATTATTGTTGGCGGAGTGGACGGGACTCGAACCCGCGACCCCCGGCGTGACAGGCCGGTATTCTAACCAACTGAACTACCACTCCAACTTCTATTGCTGCTGCCCAGCTTGTTAGGGCTGGCGTCCCCTAGGGGATTCGAACCCCTGTTATCGCCGTGAAAGGGCGGTGTCCTAGGCCTCTAGACGAAGGGGACAGGACCTGTACAACTCAATTTCAAACTACTGCTGAGTGGTGGAGGTAAGCGGGATCGAACCGCTGACCTCTTGCATGCCATGCAAGCGCTCTCCCAGCTGAGCTATACCCCCACAAGCAAAGAGCGAAATCATAAGGCATGCAACGGTAAACACGCAAGCCCCACCCGCCAGAAAATTGTGGGGCTTGCGCGCCTTCGACCCTCAATGCCGCGTGGAAGCGTCGACCACTACAGGCGAATCTGTGGCTGCACCGGTTGCCGCAGGTACCGCAGGAGCGGGTTCTTCTGGCAAAGGGACTGGGGCGCGTTCCAGAGCCAGCTCAAGCACTTTATCGATCCATTTGACTGGGATGATTTCCAAGTTGCTCTTGATGTTCTCAGGGAACTCCTGCAAGTCCTTGACATTTTCCTCCGGGATCAAGACGGTCTTGATCCCGCCACGATGCGCTGCCAAAAGCTTTTCCTTCAGGCCTCCGATTTCCAGCACTTCGCCGCGCAGCGTGATCTCGCCGGTCATGGCGACGTCAGCGCGGACCGGGATTCCCGTCAGGGCCGACACGATAGCTGTGGTCATTGCCACCCCCGCGCTTGGCCCATCCTTGGGCGTTGCGCCTTCGGGCACGTGAATGTGAAGGTCAAACTTCTCAAAGACCTCATCCTTGATACCCAGGCGCTTCGCGCGCACACGCACCACTGTACGCGCCGCCTCAACGGACTCTTTCATGACGTCGCCAAGCGAACCTGTGCGGATGATCGCCCCCTTTCCAGGCATCTTCGTGGCTTCAACGGTTAGCAGCTCGCCTCCCACTTCAGTCCACGCGAGTCCAACGACCTGGCCCACCTGGTTTTCACGACCCGCTAGACCGAAGTTGAAGCGTCGCACGGAGAGGAACTCATTCAAGTTCTCGCCCGTTACAACAACCTTGCCGACGTACTTTTTCAGCATCTGGCCCTTGACAGCCTTGCGGCAGATCTTCGAGATCTCCCTCTCCAGTGAACGCACGCCAGCCTCGCGGGTGTAGTAGCGCACGATTCCACGGATCGCGTCTTCGGTGACGTCGAGTTCGGACGCATCGACCCCGTTATTTTTCATCTGCTTGGGCAGTAAATACCGCTGAGCAATGTTGACCTTCTCATCCTCTGTATAGCCCGACAGGCGTATGACCTCCATGCGATCGAGCAGCGCAGGCGGGATGTTCAGCGAATTACTGGTCGCGACGAACATCACGTCAGACAGGTCGAAATCCACCTCGACGTAGTGATCACTGAACGTATGGTTTTGCTCGGGGTCGAGCACTTCCAGCAACGCCGAAGACGGATCGCCACGGAAATCCATCCCAAGCTTGTCCACCTCATCGAGAAGGAACAGCGGATTGCGCACCCCAACCTTGTTCAGACTTTGAAGGATCTTGCCCGGCATGGATCCAATGTAGGTGCGACGGTGCCCGCGGATCTCGGCCTCATCACGCACGCCACCCAAAGCCATGCGCACGAACTTGCGTCCCGTTGCACGCGCCACAGACTGGCCCAAGGACGTCTTGCCGACCCCAGGAGGTCCGACTAGGCACAGGATCGGCGCCTTGACTTTGTCCACGCGTTGTTGAACGGCAAGATATTCAAGAATGCGCTCCTTGACTCGCTCAAGACCATAATGATCTTCATCAAGCACCTGCTGTGCGAAGGCAAGATCATGCTTGACCTTCGATTTCTTTGCCCAAGGCAGATTGACAAGCACGTCCAAATAGTTGCGCACCACCGTCGCTTCTGCCGACATGGGCGACATGAGCTTCAGCTTTTTGAGCTCGGCATCGGCTTTCTTGCGCGCCTCTTTGGGCATATGCGCGGCCTTGATCTTCTTTTCCAGTTCCTCGATGTCGGCCCCTTCCTCGCCTTCGCCGAGCTCTTTTTGGATCGCCTTAACCTGTTCGTTCAGGTAATACTCACGCTGACTCTTCTCCATCTGGCGCTTGACCCGCCCACGGATACGCTTTTCAACTTGCAGGATATCGACCTCGCGCTCCAGTTGCTCGAGGAGATTTTCCAAGCGGGCGTGAATGTCTGCAAACTCGAGCACCATCTGTTTGTGTTCGAGTTTGAGCGGCAGATGCGCAGCAATGGTGTCCGCCAAACGACCTGGATCGTCAATGCCCGAAATGGACGTGAGAATTTCCGGGGGGATCTTCTTGTTCAGCTTTACATACTGATCAAACTGCGTCACGACAGCGCGACGAAGTGCCTCCGACTCTGCAGATGCCTCGCTTGGCGCTTCCACCAATTCGACTTCGCATACAAAAAAATCGCCGTTGTCCTCAACCTGGCTCGCCTTGGCGCGTTGCACGCCCTCCACCAACACCTTTACGGTGCCGTCGGGCAGCTTGAGCATCTGCAGGATTGTGGACATGCAGCCCATCTCGAACAGATCTTCGGGCTTCGGTTCATCTTTGGCTGCCGTCTTTTGCGCGACCAACATGATCTGTTTGCCGGCCTCCATGGCCGACTCCAGCGCCTTGATGGATTTGGGTCGCCCCACAAATAGCGGGATGACCATATGAGGGAAAACAACCACGTCACGCAATGGCAGAAGCGGAACCGCGGAGGTAGCCAAGGTCGGGGAATTTTGGGTTTCAGCCATGGGGAGCACCCTGGAAAGTAATGATCAACAAATGGGGCGAGTTGCCCGGATTACAAGACAGCCCGCGTGCTCCGACGGGCAAACCATTCAGGCGCCCGCCGCCTTGGGAGGATCTTCAAATGTGAGCAGAGGCTTGCCACCAACATTGACCGTGTTTTCATCCACCATCACACTCGTGACACCCTTGAGATTGGGAATCTCGAACATGGTCTCCAGCAATGACTGCTCAACAATCGAGCGCAGGCCACGCGCACCGGTGCGCCGCTGCAGAGCCTTGTGGGCGATTGCCGAAAGCGCCGATGGTCGGAATTCCAGCTTGACGCCATCCATCTCGAACAGCTTCTGGTACTGCTTGACCAAGGCGTTGCGCGGCTCTGTCAGGATTTGAACAAGGGCTGCCTCGTCAAGTTCGGAAAGTGTCGCCGCCACGGGCAGTCGTCCGACCAACTCGGGAATCAAGCCAAATTTGATGAGATCTTCAGGCTCGATTTGCTGGAACGTCTCGGACACACTCTGCTGCGTCTTGGATCGCACCGTGGCTGAAAACCCGATGCCGGACTTCTCCGAGCGATTCTGGATGATTTTTTCCAGCCCATCAAAGGCACCACCACAGATAAACAGGATGTTCGTGGTATCGACTTGGATGAAATCCTGATTCGGGTGCTTACGCCCGCCCTGCGGTGGCACAGAAGCCATCGTACCTTCGATCAGCTTGAGCAGCGCCTGTTGGACGCCCTCACCCGAGACATCACGAGTAATCGATGGGTTTTCGGATTTGCGCGAGATTTTATCGATCTCGTCAATATAAACAATGCCGCGCTGAGCCTTTTCAATCTCGTAATTGCAGCTCTGCAGCAACTTCTGGATGATGTTTTCGACGTCTTCGCCCACGTAACCCGCCTCGGTCAGGGTGGTGGCGTCGGCAATCACGAATGGCACGTTAAGCACTCGCGCAAGGGTCTGGGCCAAGAGTGTCTTTCCCGAACCGGTCGGCCCGATGAGCAAGATATTGCTCTTGGCCAGTTCAACCTCGCCAGGTTTTCCCGCATGCTGCAGGCGCTTGTAATGGTTATACACGGCCACGGACAGAATGCGCTTGGCGGACTCCTGCCCGATCACGTACTGGTCGAGAATATCCTTGATCTCCTGGGGGATGGGCAGATCCGACTTACCAGGCCGATCTGCCTTCTCCGATCCTACAGTCTCATCCCGGATGATCTCATTGCACAGGTCGATGCACTCGTCGCAGATAAACACCGATGGGCCCGCGATGAGCTTCTTGACTTCATGCTGGCTCTTTCCGCAAAAGGAGCAGTAGAGGATCTTCTCGCCTGCGGGTGTTTTCTTGTCAGCCATAGCTCGCTACTCGCAAATCTGGATGGGGGACGACGCTCAGGCGCGCTTGGCAATGACCTCGTCAATCAGGCCATAGTCCTTGGCCTGATCCGCCGACATGAAAAAGTCGCGGTCGGTGTCCTGCGCGATTTTTTCGATCGATTGGCCGGTGCGCTCGGCCAGAATGGCGTTGAGCCGCTCGCGCAAATAGAGAATTTCACGCGCCTGGATTTCAATGTCAGTCGCTTGCCCTTGAGCGCCACCCAGCGGCTGATGGATCATCACACGGGAATTGGGCAGGGAATAGCGCTTGCTCTTGGCGCCAGCAGCGAGCAGAAAAGCGCCCATGCTTGCAGCGATACCTGTGCACAGCGTGGACACATCTGGCTTGATGAACTGCATCGTGTCGTAGATCGCCATGCCCGCCGATACGGAGCCGCCCGGCGAGTTGATGTAGAGCGAAATGTCCTTGTCCGGATTTTCCGACTCCAGAAACAACAATTGGGCCACAACGAGGTTTGCGGTCTGGTCATTGACCGGTCCAACAAGAAAGATCACGCGTTCGCGTAGCAGGCGCGAGTAGATGTCATAGGCCCGCTCCCCTCGTCCGCTTTGTTCGATGACGATAGGAACCATGCCAAGATTTTGGGTTTCGATGGCGCTCATGGATCGAGATTGGTAAGCAATGGGGCAAGGTTAGCATGGCACAGGCGAGCGCACGGCTAAGCCTCACAAAACCTGTCGGTAAGGGGTGTCAAGTGATGCGTGCGCAACAAAAAACCGCCCGACCACCGCTCAAGCGGCAAGCGGGCGGGTTGTCCCGGAGCTCGGCGGCAATCAAGCCGTCTGCATAACCTCGTCGAAACTCAGCGCCTTCTCCGTCGTCTTGGCTTGGCTAAAGACGAACTCGGCCACGTTATTCTCGACAACGACCGATTCCACCTCGGACAGGCGCTGCGGGTCACCGTAGTACCAGCGCGTCACGTCTTGCGGGGTTTCGTAGCTAGAGGCCAGCGCCTCCACATGGCCACGCACCTGTTCGGGCTTGGCGTGCAGTTCATTTTCCTTGACAAGTTCGGCCACGATCAGGCCGAGGCGCACGCGACGCTCAGCTTGCTCGCGGAACATGTCAGGAGACAGCGGCAATTTCTCGACGTCCTTCATACCGCGCGACTGCAGATCCTGGCGCGCGGCGCGCATCAGTTGCTCGATCTCACTGTTGACCACGCTGGATGGCACGTCCACGCTATTGACCTTCAGCAATGCATCCATTGCGGTCCGCTTGTTACGGGCCGCTAGCCGCGTCGCAACCTCACGTTCAAGATTTTTGCGGATGTCATCGCGGAGCTTTTGGATATCGCCGTCGGGAACCCCCAATGCCTTGGCGAAATCGCCGTCGAGTTCAGGCAACACGGGTGCTTCGACCTTGATCACGTCAAGCGAGAATCGCGCCGTCTTTCCGGCCACTTCGCGCCCTTGGTAATCGTCGGGGAAATGAAGATCGAACTCCACCGTGGAACCCGGCAGCGCGCCGCGCGCGGCGGCCTCAAACTCCGGCAACATGCGGCCTTCACCCAGCACGAACTGAAAGTCATCGGCACTGCCACCGGGGAAAGCCACGCCGTCAATCTTGCCCACGAAATTCACGGTCAACTGGTCACCATCGCGCGCAGCGCTATCGGCGGAGGCACGCTCCTGAAAGGTGCGACGCTGCTTCCTCAGGATTTCCATCGTTTTGTCAATGGCCGCATCGTCCACGCTACACGTGGCCCGCTCCAATTCCAAACTGGTGAGGTCACCCAGGATCACGTCGGGGTAGACTTCAAAGACCGCATCAAAGGCGAACGCATCAGCACCGTCGGTTACCTCGTGTGGCGTGAATGCTGGCATACCGGCGACGCGCACATGCGCCGCATTCACGGCTTCATAGAACACGCTGCCAACTTTGTCCTGCAGCACCTCAGCCTCGACCGAAGAGCCGTAGCGCTTTTGCATCACCGACAAGGGCACCTTGCCCGGACGAAAGCCGGAGACACGCGCCGTGCGTGACAGATTTTTCAGGCGGGCCAACACCTCACTCTGCAATTCGGTCTTGGGCACAGAGACGGTAATGCGGCGCTGCAACTTATCCAGAGTTTCTACGGCTGTCATGGGAAATCCGATCGTGAAAATGAATGAGGATGCTGTGGTGCGAGGAGGGGGACTCGAACCCCCACGCCTGTGAAGGCGTCAGGACCTAAACCTGGTGCGTCTACCAATTTCGCCACCCTCGCAGGGGCCATGCGCATACTGCGCCGATTACCCGCGCCCGTCCTCGCCCGCCAACTCAGGGCAGGCGATAGGGCGTGTTCTGCCACCGGCAAACATGCTATTTTATCCTGTACCCCGCCGCGCGCCTGACGCAGTGGCATCCATTCACACACGCGCTACCCCATGCCCCCTGAATTTCAATCGGACCTAGGTCTTGCGCCACGGGGCACGGCTTGGTACTACGCTACCTTGAACCAACCTGCTGCGCGACGGCGCAATCTGCTGTTGTTGCAGGCCTGGTGGCGTGCGGTGCGCAGCATCCCCTACACGGTGTCGGAACCCTCCGTCGCCGCAGCAAAGCTCGCATGGTGGGAAGCGCAGGTACGCCTTTGCCAGGACGGTCGGCCCGATCACCCCCTGCTGCTCCAACTGCAGCCGGCCCTGCAGGAGGCTTGCGTGGCTCCTAGCGCCCTCGTTCAGGTGATCACGAATGTCCGAACCAGCTTGCAACAGAACCGCTGGCTCGACTGGATTGGCATTGAAAACCATCTGGATTGCGGGCCAGGGCAGGTCGCGCGCATGTCGTGCCAACTCGCCGGCCAAGGGACATCTGCTGCGTTGGACTGGGCTGCAGCGCTTGGCGTCGCACTCGCCCAGGTAGCCATGGTGCGCGACGTGGGGCGTGACGCGCGACACGGCGTGATTTTTTTTCCCGTTGACGAATTGGCTGCGCTTGGGGTCAAGGCCCGCCAACTGCTCGCCTGTGACGACACCCCCGAGGTTCGCGCGCTCCTGGCGCATGCGGCAACGAGGGCGCAGGCGGCCCTCGCAAAGGCCGACACGCTACGCCCGCGGGACATGGGTCAAGCGGCGCTGCCCGGCGTAGCGCTTTCCCGCATGGCGCATGCCCTGCTGCGCGAGATGGAGCGCGATCAATATGCCCTGCTGAATCAGCGCCTGAGCCTTACCCCGACGCGCATGCTGTGGGCGGCATGGACGGCGCAATGGGCGCGGTGAACCGGGTCGAACGCCAGCCGCCTCCAGTCAGGAGGCTTCAAGCAAGATCTTCATTTGCCGATATTCTTCCAGCGCCTCCGGGTTGGCCAGAGCGGTGAGATTCTTCACGGGCTCTCCATGCACCAGGTTGCGCACGGCAAGTTCAACGATCTTGTTGCTCTTGGTGCGCGGAATGTCATGCACTTGCACGACGCGGGCTGGAACGTGGCGCGGCGTAGTGTTGATGCGGATGGTCTGCTTTATGCGTTCAATCAGCGTGTCATCAAGCACGAGTCCATCGCGCAACCTGACAAACAGCACCACCCGCACATCGTTGTAGGTGCCGGGCGGCCAATTTTGGCCGATTACCAGCGACTCCATCACCTCGGGAAGCTTTTCGACCTGCCGGTAAATTTCTGCGGTACCGATTCGCACCCCGCCAGGATTGAGCGTCGCATCGGATCGCCCATAAATGATGTAGCCCTGGTGGACCGTGCGCTGGATGTAGTCGCCGTGGTGCCACACCCCTGGCATGCGCGTGAAGTAGGCGTCAAGGTATCGGCTTCGACCCTTCTCCAGGCTTCCGTCGACCAAAAAGCCAAGCGGCATGGTCGGGAAAGGCTGTGTGCACACCAACTCGCCTTTTTCACCTTCAGGCAGGGGCTTGCCATCTTCCCCGTATACGGCCACCGCCATACCGAGCGCGGCCGCCTGGATTTCCCCGCGCCACACAGCATGTGTGGGTGTGCCGAAAGTGAAGCAACTCACCAAATCGGTGCCACCAGAGATGGAACTTAGGCAGACGTCGCGCTTGATGCGTTCGTACACCGTGTCGAAACCTTCGGGCACCAAAGGCGAGCCCGTGGAAAAAACGCTGCGGAGCGCTGTGAGCTTGTGGGTCTTCGCGGGGCAAAGGGATGCCTTGTTCAGCGCCTCAAGGTACTTGGCCGAGGTACCGAAATGGGTAAATCCAGCGGCATCCGCGTAGTCGAAGAGCACGTTGCCCTCGGCCGCAAAAGGCGAGCCGTCGTACAGACAAAGCGTGGCGCTCTGGGTTAGAGCCGACACCAGCCAGTTCCACATCATCCAACCGCAGGTGGTGAAGTAGAAAACCCGGTCGCCCGCATGCACGTCAGCATGCAGACGCATTTCGCTGAGATGCTTGAGTAGGACCCCACCGGCGCGATGGACGATGCACTTAGGAACGCCCGTGGTGCCACTCGAGTAAAGAATGTACAGAGGGTGATCGAAGGGCAGTTGCACGAATAGCACTTCCGCCGCGACGAGCGGCGCCAGCGCCTGGTCCCATGTTTGCGCCTTGGGCACCGCCGCCACATCAATCGGCATGCCGAGTGCCGCAGCCACATAAGGCACGACCAGCACGGCCTGAAGGCTGGTCATGTGCGGGACGGCCTGCATGAGCTTGTCTCGCACATCCACGGTCTTCCCGCCATAAAAATAGCCATCGCAGGCCACCAGCACCTTCGGTTGAACTTGGCCGAAACGGTCCAACAGACCTTGCGCACCAAAGTCGGGGGAGGCGGAAGTAAATACTGCCCCGAGCGAAGCAGCCGCGAGCATGGTAATGACAGCCTCGGGCATGTTGGGCAGGTAGACTGCCACCCGGTCACCGGGGCCCACACCCTGGCCAGCCAACCATTGCTGCATCCGCGAGACCTCGTCATGCAACTGGCGCCAGGTCATTTCACGCCGCACCTTGTCTTCGCCCCAGAAAAGCAGGGCTGGCATGTCGTCACGACGGCGTAGCAGATTCTGTGCGAAGTTCAAACGTGCGTTGGGAAAGAAGCGTGCATCCGGCATGCTGGCCGCAGGCACATAAACCGGGTCGCCACGGGTCTCGGCAATGACACCGGAGGTGTCCCACACAGCAGCCCAGAAATCCCCGAGGTGAGAGGTGGACCATTGCCACAACGCTTCATAGTCTGCAAGTTGCAGTCCGTGGCGTCTGTTCACAAAATCGCGAAACGCCGTGACATGAGCGAATGCGATGCGCTCGGGGCTTGGCCTCCAAAGCGGCTCATTCATCTCCACGAACTCTGCGGGCTGCTTGCTGGCCGATGGATTCATGTGGGTCTCCGAATGGGTGTCAATCCGCGATCAGACGTCGCAGTGAATCGGGAAGTGGTGCGCCTTTTCGAAGGGCGTAATCGATCCACACCGTCTTGGCGCCGCCACTGGCGTACACGGTTGCGAGGTCATCGCTGCGCCGAAGCTCGTAATACGTGTCAAAGCTGCTACGCCCGGCGTTGGCCACGAACATCCGCACGGCAACATCGCCTGGGTGGCGCAGCTCTTGATGGAAGTTGCAAAAAGCGTTGACCACGACTGGTCCCTGCCCTTGCGGAGCCGCCCCCAAGCTGAGGCTGGTCAACCAATCCAGGCGGGCGATTTCCATGTAGCGGAAGTACACGGTGTTATTGACGTGGCCCATCGCGTCCATGTCGCCCCAGCGGATGGGAACGGTGACCTCGAAAACCAACTTTTTGTGTTCAGGCAGGGTTAGGCGCATGGGTCGCTCCGGCAAGCCTCAAGCACCGAATCCATCGTCGGCAGAAATCACCGCGCCGTTAATGAAATCACTCTGCCCGCTGGCGAGCATCAAGAGCACAGCGTCGAGGTCTTCGGGTCTGCCCACGCGCTTGCGAGGCAGCATCTGAATCAACTTCTGGCCAGCCTCGGTCTGCCAATGGCTGTGATTGATCTCGGTATCGACGTAACCGGGGCAAATGGCGTTGGTGTTGATGCCGAAACGCCCCCATTCCAGTGCCATCGCACGCGTCATGTGCACCACCGCGGCCTTGGTCATCGCGTACACGCCGATCTGCGGCAGCACGCGCAGCCCCGCCATAGATGCGACGTTGATGATGCGCCCCCCGGCCCAGGTGCCAGGCGCAGCCCCTTGGGAGCGGGCGATCATGCGCTTGGCAACCTCCTGCGCGACGAAGAACGCTCCACGCGTATTGGTGTCAAACATGCGGTCGTAGTCGTCCGGCGTGATGTCTGTCAGTTTGCGAGCCACCGACATGCCTGAGTTGTTGACCAAAATGTCGATGTTGCCCATCTCGGTCTCCGCGTGCGCCACGGCCGATCCGATGCTGGCGATGTCGGTCACGTCAAGCCGTACGACGTGAGCGTCGCCACCTTCGGCCTCGATACGCGCGCGCAACTCTTTCAGCCTCTCCGTGCGCCGAGCCGCCAGCACCACCCCCGCGCCGGCCTGCGCCAAAGCGCGGGCAAATTGCCAACCCAGGCCGCTGGATGCGCCCGTGACCAAGGCCACCCGGCCTGATAAGTCGATTGTGTAAGCCATGCGTCGTGCCTCCCGTTGAGCGCCTATCGCCGCCGGAAAATGGGCGGCAATGCGATCGATCCTGTGCATGGTACGAGCGATGCGGCGCCGCAACAACGCCGCCACGCGAAGTTCGCGTCGGCCGTTCGTACGGCTTTTATGCCGAATACCCACGCAAAGCCCCGCTTTGTCGATAATGGCAGCATGTCCGAACGCACCATTCCCATCATCGACCATCGGTACGCCTCTACCGTACCGCGCGTACCCGCGAACCAAAAGGCTCCCGTAGGGCTTTTGGCCGACAGACTTGGGCGGCCGTTACACGACCTGCGCATCTCGATCACAGACCGCTGCAACTTTCGCTGCACCTACTGCATGCCGAAGGACGTGTTTAGCACGCACTATGAGTTCCTGCGCCACGCGGAACTTCTGCGTTTCGAGGAAATCGACCGGCTCGCCCGTGTCTTCGTGAATCTTGGAGTGCGCAAGCTACGCATCACAGGAGGCGAACCTCTGTTGCGCAGGGGCGTGGAGGATTTGGTCGCCATGCTGGCGAAAATCCGCACACCGGATGGCAGTCCCGTGGAGCTGACCATGACGACGAACGGTTCGATCTTGGCTCGCAAGGCCCAGGCACTGGCCCAGGCAGGCCTCTCCCGAATCACGGTCAGTCTCGACGCGCTGGATGACGCCGTATTTCGCCGCATGAATGACATGGACTTCCCTGTGCGCGCGGTTCTTGACGGCATAGACGCGGCACAGGCTGCCGGCCTACGACCTGTCAAGGTCAACATGGTGGTGCAGCGCGGTGTCAATGATGAGCAGATCCTGCCGATGGTGGATCATTTCCGCTCGAAGGGCGTGGTGCTGCGTTTCATCGAGTTTATGGATGTGGGCAACACCAATCACTGGCGTATGGATCAGGTGGTGCCTTCAAGCGAAGTGCTTGCGCGTATCGCTGCGCGTCATCCCATGCATGCGCTGGACCCCAGTGTGCCGGGGGAAACCGCCGAGCGGTGGATGCTCGATGACGGAAGTCTGGAAATTGGCGCCATCTCCAGCGTGACCCAGGCGTTCTGCCGTGATTGCAACCGTGCCAGATTATCGATGGAGGGCAAACTCTACCTTTGCCTGTTTGCCACGCACGGCCATGACCTGCGCGCGCTTTTGCGCGGCGACGCCGCCCAGGGAATCGTCCCGGTGAGTGATGAGGATCTAGCTGCGGCTGTGGCCCAGGTCTGGGGCGCGCGCGAAGACCGCTATTCGGAATTGCGGGGCACGCCTGCGGCGGATGCCTTGAGGGGGGAGCGCCGGGTGGAAATGTCTTACATCGGGGGCTGACTCTGCAACCCCACGCCAGGCACCACGTTTTGATCGCACCGCCGTGAGTACACGTGAACACTCCAGGGACCCCTTCCGCCCCGTGCTGCCGGGTTTGGAAGTCGTAATCGCCCGCTGGCTGATCCCAGGCTATTTTGCCGGTGTCATACTGCCCGCCTTCGGCGCCTTGTGGATGCACCTGACACGGGCCCCCGGCCCCTTAGATATGGCCCAAGAAAAGTCGTTGCAAGTCGTGGATCTGATGGCCGTGGGGTTGGCCGTATTCGACGCCGCGTTCGTGTTTACTGTGGCTTTGGGCTGCCTAATCGTCACGCTGATGAAGGCGCGCCCACGTTATGCGGACTCCATGCGGCCGCCCGCTGCTTGAGGCACTGTGAGCCTTTCGACTCGCATTGCTTGTTCCCAAGAGATCTTGGAGCGCCAATTCAGCCGATAGCCGCCCAGCCGGCCGCGCTTGAGAACCGACGTAATATAGCCAGCGAAGCGCGCAACCGCACCGCAGTGCGCCGCCCCGGAGCCGACCATGACCGATCCGATCGCCCCGACGTCCATCACTGGTCTCATCCTCGCTGGCGGCCGCGGATCGCGCATGGGTGGTCAAGACAAGGGGCTGCAGCCGTTTCGTGGACTGCCGCTGGCGATGCATGCGCTGCTGCGCCTGCAACCACAAGTGGGCACCGTGCTGATCAACGCCAACCGCAACGTTGCCGCCTACGAAGCCTTCGGCGTACCGGTCTGGCCCGACGCGGACCCGGGCGAGTACGCAGGTCCGCTTGCTGGTTTTTCCACTGGCCTTGCCCACTGTGACACGCCCTATTTGCTCACCGTGCCTTGCGATTGCCCACAATTTCCGATGAACCTCGCGCGTGGCCTTGCCAATGGCCTCAATGCTGCCTCGGCTCAGGTCGCCATGGCGCGCGCCGGCGGGCGCACGCAGCCGGTTTTTTGCCTATTGCAAGCTGCTCTCCTCGAGAATCTGACTGCGTTTCTTGATGCCGGCGGCAGGAAAATCGACGCCTGGACCGCCACCCTGCGCACAGTGCAGGTCGATTTTGATGACCCTGATGCATTCGAAAACGTCAACTCGATATCCGAGCTACGCGCCTTGGAACAGACAACGATCCCCACGCGTGGTGCGACCCGCTGAGCCGAACGCCATGACCGAAGATTCCGCACCGACGGCCGTTGCCCTTGAGCCCGATCTTGCTCATGTCATCAGTTGCGTTGGCGGCTACGACCCCAAAGCCCTGCCCGTAGCGATGGCACAGGAAGTTATCGCCCGCTTCGTGCAACCCTTGCGTGTGGCCGAACGCGTGGATCTTCGCGCCGCCCTAGGTCGCGTGTTGGCCGAGGACGTGGTTGCTCCGATGGATGTGCCTGCGCATGACAACTCGGGCATGGACGGTTATGCGCTGCACGGGACCGACCTCGGAGCCGATGGCGCCGCAGTCCTGCGGGTGGTGGGCAAAGGACTCGCAGGGCACGAATTCACGGGAGCCGTGCCCGCGGGAACGTGCGTTCGTATCATGACCGGCGCTGTGCTCCCGGGCGGATGTGACACCGTCGTGCCTCAGGAATTTTGCCAGGTCGTCGGAGACGCGGTGCACGTTCCGCCAGGCGTACTCAAACAGGGCGATAACGCCCGCAAGCGGGGAGAGGATCTTCGCGCCGGTCAACCTTCGGTGTCCAGCGGAAAGCTTCTGCGCCCGGCCGATATCGGTCTCATTGCCTCACTCGGCATGGCGGAGGTCATGGTATGGCGCCGACTGCGGGTAGCCTTTCTGTCAAGCGGCGACGAGTTGCGCTCCATTGGCCAGCCGCAGGAGCCAGGCAGCGTTTACGACAGCAACCGGTACACCCTGTGGGCCATGCTTGAGCGCTTGGGATGCGAGATCCTTGACTTAGGCGTGGTGCGGGATGATCCTGCGTTACTGGAAAACGCGCTGCGTCTCGCAACCGAAAATGCGGACGCGGTGATCACCTCCGGAGGGGTAAGCGTGGGCGAGGCCGATTACATGCGGCAAATCATGGCCAAACTTGGAGATGTGGCATTCTGGCGCATCGCCATGCGCCCAGGCCGGCCAATGGCCTTTGGCCGCATCGCAAGCCGCGGCCATAGCGCGGTGCTTTTCGGCCTTCCGGGAAACCCAGTGGCCGTCATGGTCACGTTCTATCACTTCGTTCGCGATGCTCTCCTTCACATGATGGGCGCCCAGGTGAAGGCTCTGCCGCTTCTACCCGTGGTGGCACAGGTCGACTTGCGCAAGCGCCCCGGGCGAACTGAATTCCAGCGCGCCATGATCCAACCCCTGCCCGACGGCCGCTACAGCGCTCGCATCACCGGTGACCAAGGCTCTGGAATTCTGCGCTCCATGAGTGAAGCCGACGGATTCCTGGTGTTGCATCACGATCAGGGCAGCGTACGAGCGGGCGAGATGGTTGATTTTCTGCCATTTGAGGGGTTGGTCTAGCTGTGACGAGGGAGCACTACCCGGTCAAAACAGCTTGTTGATAAGGTCTTCGCCCAGTCCGATTCCGGCACCCATTTCCATGGCTTGGCCAAAGCCGGATCCGAGGAAGCCGCTGAGCGCTCCCATCAGTCCCCCCGCTCCACCAGGCCGACCAAAGGCCGGCGGGGCGGCATTCTGCGCCATCGCCTGCGGCATGTAGCCACCTTGCATAGACGCTGGCATGGCCTGAAGCTGGTTCTGCCACATCGCGTGAATGGCTTGAAGCAGCTGGGTCATTTGTTGCTGCTGGGCCTGGACCGCCAACGCCACCTCCCGCAGGTCAAGCAGCCATTCGCGTGCGTCGGAGTTGCCGCCTTGCGACGCAGCCTGCAACTTGCCTGCGAGGGCCTGCAGTTCCTGCGCGATGG
>JAGWOZ010000289.1 GCA_028870715.1 Betaproteobacteria bacterium
ATTTAGCCCCTTTCCTGCCAGGACATGCCGCAAGCGGTGATGCGGGAAAGGCTGTGGGGGCCGTTAGCGGTGCTGCACTCGGCAATGCTTCGGTGCTACCTATTACGTGGATGTATATCCGCATGATGGGCGCGGGGGGCCTGACCGCGGCCAGCGCCGTGTCCATCCTCAACGCGAATTACATGGCTCACCGCCTGGCGCCTCTGTTTCCGGTGCTCTACACGGGCGATAGCGGTTTCGTGGCGCACGAATGCATCTTGGATCTCCGCAACTTGAAGGACAGCAGCGGCATCAGCAATGAGGACGTGGCCAAGCGACTGATGGACTACGGGTTCCATGCTCCAACCATGAGCTTTCCGGTGCCTGGAACGCTCATGATTGAGCCCACCGAGAGTGAATCGCTCGCTGAATTGGATCGCTTTGTCGACGCTATGGTCGCCATCCGTGCTGAAATTGCACAAATCGAAGAGGGAGTCTGGCCGCGAGACGACAATCCCTTGAAGGGGGCACCGTTTACCGCTGCTTCGGTCCTCAGCGCTGAATGGACACACCCCTATGCGCGCGAGCAGGCCGCCTTTCCCGTGCCAGGTTTGCGCGCGCACAAGTATTGGGCGCCGGTGGGGCGCATCGACAATGTCTGGGGCGATCGCAATCTGCAATGCGCCTGCATCCCGGTAAGCGACTATGCGATGGAGTCGGAGGTCAAGGGCGCATAACAGGCGCCGGCTCTGGGTGAGCAGTCGGGGGCGGTCCGGACGCTCACCAGGGCCTTCTCATCGCATGAATCGGAATGCAGGGGCGATGGATGTGATCGTAGGCTGATGGCATGCGTTCTCCAGACAACCCATCCCCCATGCCTGCCGACGTCTTTGTGTCGCAGATTGCGCTCAAGCGCTCACAAGCCGCCATTGAGCGACTGGTTCTTGCCGGGCACGAACTACGGCTGGACGCTTTGGCTTGCGCGGTTGGTTTAAGTCCAGGATATTTTCAACGCGAATTCAGCGCGTGCGTGGGATTGAGTCCCAAGCGTTTCGCCCAAGTTCTGGCCAAGGAGCGCCTTCTGCAAGCCTTGCGGGCGGATATGCCGGTGTTGCACGCCGCGTTGGAGGCCGGGCTCTCAGGTCCGGGGCGGGCCCACGAACTGCTGATCCACGCCGAAGGCGCGACCCCGGCACAGGCACGCCAGGGTGGGAAGGGCATGCGGATTACCACCGGGATGGTCCACACCGAGCTTGGGGTCATGTTCGCAGCATGGACTGGCCTGGGGTTCTGCGCGTTGGAATTTGCGCGGAGTGGCGGGCCTGATGAAGCACACGAACTTCAGGTGAGCCTGCAAAAGACTTGGCCACACGCCCTTTGGGCGCGTGACGATGCGATGCTCCAGGCGCGTGTGCAGGGTGCGCTGGGCTCGGGAGGTCACGCCGCCGTGCACCTGCGTGCCAGCCATTTTCGCTTGCGTGTGTGGCAGGCGCTGATGCAATTGCCGCCGAACGCCCTCGTCAGCTACGGCGGTCTCGCGCGAGCTTTGGGTCGACCCGACGCCGCGCGGGCGGTGGCTGGAGCCGTGGCGGCCAATCCCGTGGCCATTTTGATTCCATGCCACCGCGTGATCCGCGAAAGCGGCGAGCTGGCCGGCTATCGCTGGGGTATCGCGCGCAAGGCCATGCTCATTGCGCGTGAGCAGGATGCTGGGAGCCCGACAAAGGGGCGCGATGGCGTGGCAGCAGCGCGCGTTGGAGTCGCGCAAGGGTAGTTTCGTCCCTTAAAAGACAACCTGCCACCGCTGTGCGTGCGGACGCTGTCTTTTCCGGCACTGAGCGTCACGCCCGCGCAACGTGCAACCAGGAGACCGGCACCCGGACCCTCAGGACAGTCCCGTGTGCTGGATGTGATGAGTTGGATTTGCCAGCCGGCTCAACTGTCTCGGCCGTGGACCGCGAGTGCAGCGCAGCAAGGCCATGGCGGGAGACCTTGGGGATTTGCGGCATGCAGGGCACCTGCTGCGGGCTCGAGATTCCGACTGGGCGGCAAGGGATCAGTTAACCAGCACGTGCGCTGGGCCGTCCAGCATGCGGCCAATCACGGCAGCGTCCATGAAGCCCTCATCGCGAAAAATTCTCAGCACCGCATCCTTGGCGGCTGCGTCGCAAGTCACCAGAAGGCCGCCAGAGGTTTGCGGATCGGTCAGCAGCGCCTGCATGAGGGAGTCTGCGGTGCGCAACTCCACGTCTTGGCCATAGCTCGTCCAGTTGCGATTCGATGCGCCGGTCACCATGCCTTGGGCAGCCAGATCGCGCACACCGGCGATCAGTGGCACGTCCGCGGCATGCAGGTGCGCACTGAGTCCAGAGCCGCGGCAGATCTCGAGAAGGTGGCCAAGAAGCCCGAAGCCAGTCACGTCGGTGAGCGCGTGAACACCAGGGAGCTCGGCTAGCAAGGGCCCAGGGGTGTTGAGTTGCGTCGCGGTCCGCACCATGCGGTTGTAAGCATCGGCGCCCAGCCTATCTTTCTTCAAGGCTGCCGAAAGCACGCCCACGCCCAAGGGCTTGCCCAGGACGACAACGTCACCAGCGCGCGCGTCTCGATTGCGGCGAATATGTTCAGGACGCGCCAGACCCAGCACGGCAAGTCCGTAGATGGGTTCAACGGAGTCGATGGAATGGCCCCCAGCCACCGGTATGCCCGCGCGTGCGCAGATTTCCTGTCCACCGCGAAGGATGGCAGCGATCGTCGAGGACGGTAGAACATGAATGGGCATACCCAGAAGCGCCAAGGCCAAAATGGGTCGCCCGCCCATGGCGTAAACATCGGAGATGGCATTGGTGGCGGCGATGGCGCCAAAGTCGCGCGCGTCGTCCACAATTGGCATAAAAAAATCCGTTGTCGCAATCAGGGCTTGCTCACTATTAAGCAAATAGACCGCCGCGTCGTCTGAGGTTTCGATCCCGACGAGCAGTTCCTTGGGCGCTGGAAACGACGGGTTCTGTTGCAGGATCGAACTCAGCACGCTCGGCGCGACCTTGCAGCCGCAGCCGCCTCCATGAGAAAGGGACGTGAGGCGAGGCGCGACATTGGTACGGTTTTCCTGAGCCATAAAGAAAAAGGGTGCGTTGAATGGAGTGAATGCGGGAGGGGCGGCGGATTAACGCTAGGGTCAAGCGCACGCGCACCGCGTGAGCGCTCAGGCCGCGGCCTCACGCCACGAGTCACAGTGATCGATGAACCGCTGCAGGGGCGGGGAGAACACCTTGCGCTTGGGATGGATGCGGTAAAGGGTGCGTTCCAGGCTCGGTAAAGGCGTGTCTACGCAAACGAGTCGACCTGTTGTGAGCAGATCCTGCACGACC
>JAGWOZ010000290.1 GCA_028870715.1 Betaproteobacteria bacterium
GCGTGGTAGTAGCGCTTGAACTCGTCAAAGGTCTTGCGCTGGTAGGCCTTGACCACTTCACTGACGAACTGCTCGGCCTGGAGGTAGCGAATGCGCGCGCCGGGGCGCGCCGCGAGCAGCGCATTGCCGACGGCCTGGACCAGATGGGTCTTGCCCAAGCCCACGCCACCGTATAGAAAAAGCGGGTTGTACGACTTGCCGGGGTTTTCCGAAACCTGCAGTGCGGCAGCGCGCGCCAGTTGGTTGGCTTTACCCGGAACGAGGCTTTCGAAGGTAAGTCCCGGGTTCAGTCGAGAGCGTTCAAGGGCTTCCGTCTCCAGCCGCGCGGCTGCGGCATGGGCGTCGGGTTGTGCTGTGGCAGCCCGGTCCGCAGCCTGGTCGGCGCCCAGTGCTTGGGCATGCCCGTTTGGCATTGCGCCCGCGTCCATGTGCGCGGCGGCAGCGGCAGGTTTGTTCGCTGGTTTGTGAATCGCGAATTCGAGCTGGATGGGCCGTCCGGCGGCCGTGGCTAGCGCCTGGGCGATTCGGCTGCTGTATTGGGAACGCAGCCAATCCATCTTGAACCGGTTGGGCACCGAGAGCGTGGCTGTGGAATGGTCCTCGCTCCAGTTTGGGGGAGCGAGCGGCTTGATCCATGCGGTAAATTGCTGG
Source organism: Betaproteobacteria bacterium (assembly GCA_028870715.1). Taxonomy (GTDB): domain Bacteria; phylum Pseudomonadota; class Gammaproteobacteria; order Burkholderiales; family Burkholderiaceae_C; genus Thiomonas_A. The sequence continues at coordinate 652 of JAGWOZ010000290.1, forward strand.
ACGGGAATTTCACTGGCAAGCTGGCTGCAACAAGCGTGCCAGATCTTCTCGAGAGACATGTGGAGTCGTTTTCATGTTGTGCGTCGCCAGTGCCCGAACACCAAGAGATCGGGCACTGCGCCTGCCTCCCGGGTCGAAATCCGTCAAAGGGCCCCACAGGGGCCAGTTGCTGGTGGACTCATCCCGAACGGAGTAGGAGGAAGGAATTATGGCTCTCCATTTTAGTCCAATTGGGGGAGTTATCCACAGATCGCGTACATCATCGCGTGTGCGTTTGGGCAGCCGCCGAGTTGCCCAAAACGAGCGAAATGGCGTTCGCGCATTGACACACCCGGCTTAATTTGTTGAAATGGCATGCTTTTCGCCTGAACGAGCCGAAGAGCACAGCTGATCCGGGCATGCAAAGGCCGCGATGGAGGTTTCACGCCATGGCCGCGCCGCTGCTCGGCAGCCGGCGGCATTTGCCACGTGACCCCTGTTGCAGTTGTTGATCTCGGCTTGTTGCGCCACCCATTGAGCACATCATGAAACGTACCTACCAACCGTCCAAAACCCGCCGCAAGCGCACCCACGGCTTTCTGGTGCGCATGCGCACTGCCGGTGGTCGAGCCGTCATCAATGCCCGACGCGCCAAGGGCCGCAAGCGCCTGGCAGTCTGAGCCCCGTTGAACTGCAGCGGGCGGGTTTCCTGCCTTGTCTGCGAGCCCAGTCTCAGCTGCCCGTGCAGGTGGCACCTGCCACCCAGCCCTCAAACGCAAGCGTGCCCGCATGGCCGACGCGCCTAACCTTGGCAGGCGGGAGTTCACGACTCGCCTTGTCCCTCTGACGCGTCCCGAATCCTTTTCGGCGAGCCTGCGTGGGCGGGGTGTGCGGGGGCAGGACTTTTATTTGCATCACCGCGCGGCGCTGGATGCCGACGGCGTCCAGCTTGGTACCTGCACTCGGGAGTGCGTCCTCGGTTTCGTTGTTCCGAAGCGCTTGTGCAAACAAGCCGTTCGGCGCAATCTGATCCGTCGGGTGATGCGCGAAGCGTTGCGCGAGGTCATGCACCAGGATGACTTGCGGTGGCCAAGTCCGACACCCGTTCTGGTGTTGAAGCTCACGCGCAAGTTGCCCGAATCCTTTGTCAGCGCGAGCTCACGCAGCCTGATGCGGTACGTGCGCACGCAGATCCAACATCTGCTGCGGCAATACCACGAGCGGATCCTTCGCGAGGCGTTCACGGATGTGGCGCCAGCACGTTTTCCGAATCCAGAGATTTACGCCCCGCAGGGTCAGCAATGAGACCGTTGCTCATCGCGTTGGTGCGCGCATATCAGTTGCTCCTGAGCCCCTGGGTGGGCGGTCAGTGCCGCTTCACGCCGACGTGTTCGCAATATGCCATCGAGGCCCTGCGCCAGCACGGCGCCGCGCAGGGAAGCTATCTGGGCGCCATGCGCATCGCGCGTTGCCATCCCTGGTGTGAAGGCGGGCATGATCCGGTGCCCATGGTCTTCAGCTGGGCGGCATGGCGACGCACACGCGCCCCCGGCGACGAGGCGTTGAGCGCGGAACAACCCGTCGCGTCGAACGATGGCGCCGTGAGCCCACCGCCCGCCGCAATGCGAGTTGCGCAGGCTGTCAAGCCACCTCATGTCTAATACGCCGTTTCGGTCGCGCTCCTCGTTTCGGTTTCTGATTTCTTAACCTCACTCCCGCAGGATTTCGCATGGACTTTCGCCGCTCCGTTTTGTGGGTGATCTTCACCGTCTCGGTGATCTTTCTGTACAACTCCTGGCTGCGCTATAACGGCGGCAGCGGGCTGTTTGGCGAGCCTCCTGCAGTGACGGCGACGGCTTCCGCACCCGCGGGCCGCACCGGTGACGTTCCCGTACCCCTTGCCCAGAATGCCACGGCGCTTCCCGGCGCAGCGGCCCCGGCCGTCGTGCCGTCGTCGCCCGTCACCGCGCCGAGTGCGACGCTGACAAGCATCCGGACCGACGTGCTGGACATCAAAGTGTCCAGCGAGGGCGGCAATTTGGTGTACGCGCGGCTTCTCAAGTACGCCAGCCACTCGGACGCGAAGGACGACGTCGTGCTGTTCGACAACAGCGCGAGCAACACCTACTTGGCGCAAAGCGGCTTGGTGGGGGGCGACTATCCGAATCACAAGACGCCCATGGTGCTTCTGCCGGGACCCACCTCCATGGGCTCGGCCGACACGCTGACGGTGCGCCTGCAGTCGCCCGTGATCGGCGGCGTGCAGCTCACGCGCAGCTACACCTTCAAGCGGGGCAGCTATGTGATTGCCGTGCGCAACGAAATCAGCAACAGGGGGCAAACTCCGGTTGCGCCGCAGCTGTACATGCAGCTTGTGCGTGATGGCAACGACCCGAGTACGGGCACGCACTTCTATCACACGTTCACCGGGCCCGCGGTTTACGACAGCAAGGAAAAGTTTCAGAAATTCGAGTTCAAGGACATCAACGATCAGGTCAAAACCATCAAGAGCAGCGATGGCTGGCTCGCGATGGTTCAACATTACTTCGTCTCGGCCTGGTTGCCGCAGCCCGATACGGGTGATCGCGAGTTCTATTTGCGCAAGCTGCAACCCAACCTCTACGCCGTGGGCGTGATGCTTCAGCTGCCGCAACTTGCTCCCGGCGCGCA
>JAGWOZ010000046.1 GCA_028870715.1 Betaproteobacteria bacterium
CAACACAACCTCAATGAAAACCAGCAGTGACGCGCCCAGTTTTTGCGGGTTGAGCCTGGCCTCGTAGCCGAGGATGAATTTTTCGCGCACCAAGCGGCGCACGCGCTCGAGCACCGCGGTCGGTGAGAGGTGCACGGCTTGTGCCAACGCGAGGTTGGACATGCGGCCATCGTTTTGCAGCAGAGCGAGAATGCGGCGGTCGACGCGGTCGAGGGTGCTTGCGGAGTCTTTCATGGATCAATCTCCCAGTGTTTTGAACTCGAACCTGAATGACGTTCTAGCCGTCATCGAAAATGGACTCCATCATGCGCCGATCCATCTGCAGTCGTCGATTTCCCCTGCTTACTTCAGATAATCATGCACAACGGTGCCCAAGCCCAGGGTGAGATCGGACACAATGTGGACGCAAGACACGACTTCTCGCACCGGGAGTTGGGACACTGGCGCCAAGGCATGCGCGTGGAGTTCCAGTGCGGCGGGGCCGGTCCATGCACCCTTCACCGTGACGTCTTCCAGTGAGTAGGTGACGAGCTCGCAAATGCGCGCCGAGCAGTCCACATCGGGAATGATCTTGAGCAGATAGTTCGGCGCCAGCAGGCCCTTGCGCACCGGTTCCGTCTCCAGCACCACGTGCTTGTAGCCCATGGTGCCGGTGGCAATGCGTACCGACCCGTAATCCAGCGTGCCCAAGAGCGTGTCAGACTCGACGCGCAAGCGTGGCTTGGCAAGCTTTTTGGGAAAACCCCAGATCTCACGCCCGCCTGCCAGCGGTGCTTCGTCGTCGAGGAACATGGCGATCTGGTACGTGCCGGGTTGACCCTTGTAAGTAACCGGCACGACTTGGCCGGATTCCGTGTAGTCGCCGAACCCGGTCGAGTCCGGCATGCGAATGAATTCAAACTTGACGGTGTCTCCGGCAGGCTCGAGCGGTTCGGGAATGATCTCACGCAGCAGGGCGGGGTCAGTGCGATATGTAATGATCAGGAATTCGCGGTCGATGAAGCGGTAGGGCCCCCGTGGATAGGCTGGGCTGGACAGGGGCATGGAAAACGCTGATTGCGCGACTCGTTGGGCTTGCATGGCACATCCTTCGTGGACACAGTATTCAGTCAGTGTTGCGCCGCGGCGGAAAGTTCACGGGAATCATGACGTTTTGCCGATTTTCCGCAGGAGTTGAGCCAGGAGATCCATCCGATTCTTCCCTTTCAAACGGCGCACTGCATTTCAATCCGGCGTGTCTAGACCGAATCTGCCACCGAATTTTGCCGATTAACCACAAGAGTTTCGGTCAAAACGATTGAAATGCAACATCGATCTTGGGGACCTCCAGAATCCCATGCTTTGCAAGGCCGCGTTGGTTCAAAGGTGATTCGCAAATACCGGGACTCGCTCACCTGGCGCTGAAATCCTCGCATGCTGCGGGAGATTGGGTCGGGCAGCAGTGATGCGCTGCTGCGGATCTGCGCCTTTTGGCAAGCTCGGCCCGTGCTTCGGATGCCGCGATAATGTGCAAATGAACTTCCCCACTCTCGCTTTCATCGGCGGCGGCAACATGGCCAGCGCCGTCATTGGCGGCCTGATCCAGGCTGGGTCGCCTGCATCCTCGCTCATTGTGGTCGAGCCCGCCGAGGTTCAGCGCGCGATGCTGGAGCAGCGCTTTGGGGTCTGCGCGTACGCCGACGCAGGGCCGGAGCTGCGCTCAGCGGCTGTGGTGGTGTGGGCGGTCAAGCCGCAGAGCTTCGCCAATGCTGCAGCCTGCACACCGCAGCTGCCGGACGCGCTCCATATCAGCGTGATGGCTGGCGTGCGTTGCGAGGCGATCGCGCGTCGGGCAGGGGCGCGCCGCATTGTGCGTGCCATGCCGAATACGCCTGCACTCATCGGCCAGGGCATTGCGGGCCTGTACGCAAACTCTGCTTGTAGCGATGCAGATCGAGCCCAAGCCGAACAGGTCCTGGCGCCGACGGGAAGCCTGATTTGGGTGGAGGAGCAATCGCAACTTGACGCGGTGACGGCCATTTCTGGATCTGGCCCGGCCTATGTGTTCTATCTGGTCGAGGCGATGCAGGAAGCTGGCGTGCGTCTGGGCTTGCCGGCGCGCACCGCCAAGCGTCTGGCTTTGGCCACATTCACGGGAGCAGCTGCGCTCGCAGCGCAATCGCCGTTGTCGCCTGCAGAACTTCGCGCGCAGGTCACGAGCAAGGGTGGCACCACGGCAGCAGCGCTTGACGTTTTGGGTGAGCGTGAGGTCGCGCAGGCGTTTGACAAGGCGATACACGCGGCGGCCCGCCGTGCCGTCGAACTTGGCGATGCGCTCGACGCGGATGGTTGACCCACGCCGGAACGCGTTGAAAACCGAGCCTCGAGGTGCCGCTGAGCCTCAACTGGGGCTGTTACGATATCGGGTTCCCGGAGAGATGGATGAGCGGTTTAAGTCGCACGCCTGGAAAGCGTGTAAGGGTTAACAGCCCTTCGGGGGTTCGAATCCCCCTCTCTCCGCCAGATACATGAATCAAGCCGCCTCGTGCGGCTTTTTTCACGCCTTTACGCATTGATTTTCTTTGGAAAATATGGGTTTCTCGTTGCAGGAAGCTTCAGATGGTTTCAGGGAGGCTCAAGCTTGCAACGTATAGCGGGGCATATAACACAGTGGGCTGATTCCACTCTTCAGCAACCCACACCATTGTGTCGCGTCTTACCGCTCTGGAGGTCATGCGTGAAGCCTCCCGTCGGACCGACATTGTTGAGGGGGTGCGGACTAAATGACCACTTAGCACGCTGGCTTGCTGCGATGGCGGCCGGGGCAATGCATGCATGAAGCGAGCTGAGTTTGGGCTGGATCTGACCGACCGCAAGACCGGCAAGCGCAAGTTTTTCGGGTAGTGTTCAGCTTTGTGTGCAAATTCTGCTTGCAAGCAGGTGGCGGTCATGGCAAAGGTTGATTGTCGAAGCCAACCTGCCCCAAGGGCCGAATCACCATGACCGCCACACAGAAGGTTAATCCGTCTTCCGCCTCGATTGAAGCCCTTTGGGGCCACAACGGGGATTTGTTCAAGCGCCTGCTCAAGGAATCGTTGCAGGAAGTCCTCGAGGCCGAGATGACCGAAGTGTTGGGCGCGGCTGCAAGCGAGCGCAGCACGGAGCGCACGGGCTACCGCGCCGGGTATTACCAGCGAGGTTTGGTCACGCGCATCGGCAAGCTGGAGTTGCGGGTGCCGCGTGATCGCGACGGACGCTTTTCCACGGAACTGTTCGAGCGTTATCAGCGCTCGGAGAAGGCGCTGGTGAGCGCGTTGGCCGAGATGTACGTGCAGGGCGTGTCAACGAGGAAGGTCAAGGTGGTGACGGAGGAGTTGTGCGGGCATGCGTTTTCGGCCAGCACGATCAGCCAGGTCAACAAGGGGCTGGACGCCGCACTGGAGCGCTTTGCACGCCGGGCGCTGGAGGAGGCCTATCCGTACCTGATTCTGGATGCCCGCTATGAGAAGGTGCGCGTGGACGGCGTGATTCGCTCGCAGGCGGTACTCATTGCCCTGGGCATTGACTGGGAGGGGCGCCGTCAGGTGCTGGGGGTGGAACTGGCCAACCGGGAATCATCCTCGAGCTGGAAGGATTTCCTGCAGCGCCTGCGGCAGCGTGGCCTGCATGGCGTGGAGCTGGTGGTCTCCGACGACCACGACGGGCTGAAGAAGGCCGTGCGCGAGATCCTCACCGAGGCAGCATGGCAGCGCTGCTACGTTCACTTCCTGCGCAACGCCCTGGACTACCTGCCACGCAAGGCTGACGATGATTGCCTGCAGGAACTGCGCTGGATCTACGCGCGCCGCGACATCAAGGAGGCGCAGTCGGATCTGGCCACCTGGCTCAAGCGCTGGCAGACGCGCTACCCCAAGCTGACCGACTGGGCCGAGGACAACATCGCCGAGACCCTGACGTTCTACATGCTGCCACGCCAGCACCACAAGCATCTCAAGAGCACGAACCTGCTCGAACGACTCAACGAGGAAATCAAACGCCGCACACGCGTCGTGCGCATCTTCCCCAATCCCCAATCCTGCTTGCGCCTTGTGCGCGCCCTTTGCGCTGAAACCCACGAGGCCTGGCTGGAGGACAACCGCTACATCAATATGCAACTCCTCAAGGAGCACAAAAAAGCCACCATGCAACTCGCCGCCTGACTCGTTCCCCAACCTCTCAGCCCTGACCACCAATTTGCACAACTTGACAGACACAACCGTTTTTCGACGAGATGCATCGTGTTGCTCCGTGGGCGCGGTTGCTGAAACTGAACGCGCCGCATAAGGGCGGGGCCAGGCGCCGTTTGGTGCTCAGACCACGCTGCGCACATCCACTGGTGTCTCGCGAAGTGGGTTCTATCCTTGTCTGATGCGTCCGAGAAGCCGACCCAGCCTTGACGGTGACGTGCTTGGTGCGCGGGCCCGCCAGGCTGTGCCCCCGCTTTCTGGCGAAATACGCGACGCCTCAGCCTGCCTGTTCAAGGAGCCATTGCGCAAAGATCTCCACCTCTGCACGCTTGGCATGGCGTGCCGGATAGACCAGGAAATGCCCCTGAATGGTCAGGGCGCGTTCGGGACCGAACGGCGCTAGCAGGCGGCCTTCCCGGATATGCGGGGCCGCGATGGTCGAGCTTTCCAGCGCGACGCCCAAGCCTTGCACAGCGGCGTCCAGGGTCAGCTGGGCGCGATCGAAGCGCAGCGGGAAATGCTCGGGTGCATTGCGCAGACCCTGCGCCGACAGCCAGTCCTTCCACTGCACCACGCTGACCGTGCTCTGGATCAGCGGCACGCGCAGCAGGTCGGCGGGCGCTTCGATGCGGTGCTGGTGCAGCAGCGTGGGGCTGACCAGCGGCATGATCTGCTCGTCGAACAGCGGACGCACGACCAGGTCGGACCAGCTCGGCACGCCGTAGCGGATGTCCAAGTCGGCCTGGCCGAGCGCGAAGTCGCTGTGTGTTGGCGACGCTGACAGGAACAGCGACACCTGCGGGTGGGCATTGGCGAACGCGCCCAACCGTGGCATCAGCCACAGGCTGGCGAAACTTGGGCTGGCGTGGACGTACAGGGTGTTGCGCACGCCCTGGCGCACGTCGTCGGTGGCCGCGCCGATCGCGCCTAGCGCGCCACCGACTCGCCGCAGGTAGGCCGTACCGGCCTCGCTGAGCATCACACGCTGGCCGGTGCGGTCGAACAGCTTGACGCCGAGGTACGCCTCGAGCCGCGCGATCTGGTGGCTGATGGCAGACGCGGTCAGGTTCAGCTCGCCGGCCGCTAGCGCGAAGCTTCGCCGACGCGCCACAGCCTCGAAGGCGAGCAGGGTGGTCAACGGTGGGATGTTCGCCATTCGATTGTGCGAAGCAACATGACAGGATTTCAATAAGTCCTGAAATTTTATCGCTTGCCATCATGTATGACTGTCCGAAGAATGGCCAACATGAGCACAGCAACAATGGAGACATGACAATGCTTCTAGAAGGTCAAGTCGCCGTGGTCACCGGTGGCGCCGGGATCAACGGCCTGGGTTTCGCGACAGCGCGCATGATGGCCGCGCAAGGCGCGCGAGTGGTGATTCTGGATTTGCCGCGGGCTGACCCGGCGGCGGTTGCTGCGCGCCTGGGCGCGCAGCACATCGGTATGGTTGCCGACGTCACCGACAAGGCGTCGTGCGAGGCCGCGGTCTCCGCGGTGCTGGCGCGCTGCGGCCGCCTCGATATCCTGGTCAACAACGCAGGGATCACCCAGCCGCGCAAGACCGCCGACATCAGCGGTGCCGACTACGACGCGGTGCTCGACGTCAGCCTGCGCGGCACCCTTTATATGTCGCAGGCCGTGCTACCAGCGATGCGCGCGGCGCGTTCAGGCGCGATCATCTGCGTGTCCTCGGTGTCGGCGCAGCGCGGCGGCGGCATTCTCGGCGGGCCGCATTACTCGGCGGCGAAGGCCGGTGTACTCGGCCTGGCGCGCGCGATGGCCCGCGAGTTCGGCGTCGACGGCATCCGCGTCAATTGTGTGACCCCTGGTTTGATCGCCACCGACATCAACAAGGGTCTGATTCCAGAGGACCGGATGAAGGGCATCCTCGAGCAGATCCCGCTGAATCGCATTGGGGAGCCGGCCGACGTGGCCGGTTGCATCGTGTTCCTCGCCAGTCCCCTTGCGAAGTACTGCACCGGCGTGACCCTCGACGTCAACGGGGGCATGCTGATCCACTGAACCGCGCGGGAAGGACGCCCGCAGCCGATCGAACGCGCCGCAGAGCGCGCCCGGACCATTCCAACCAGGAGACAACTGATGCAACAGCAAGACAAGAGCAAGGTGGCGGGAGTTTCCCGCCGCGCGGTACTCACAAGCGCCGCGGCGCTGCCGCTGCTGACCATCCTGCCGCGCCGCGCGCGCGCCGCCGAGTTCACGTACAAGCTGGCCACCGGCCAAGACCCGAATCACCCGGTCAACAAGCGCGCGCAGCAGGCCATCGACCGCATCCAGGAGGCGACCCACGGCCGCCTCGTCATCCGGCTGTTCCCGGCCAACCAGCTTGGCTCCGACGTCGACCTGCTGGCTCAGGTACGCAACGGTGGCGTAGAGTTCTTCAACGAGGCAGCATCAGTGCTGTCGACCCTGGTGCCTGCCGCCGGCTTGGTCAACGTCGGCTTCGCGTTCAAGAATTACGACGAGGTCTGGAAGGCGGTCGACGGCAAGCTCGGCGCCTATGTACAGGCGCAGGTCGAGAAGTCTGGCCTGCTAGTCATGTCACGCGCCTGGGACAACGGATTCCGCCAGATCACCACGTCGACGCGGCCGGTCCGGACTCCGGTCGACCTGCACGGGCTGAAGCTGCGCGTTCCGCCGTCGCCGATGCTGACCACGCTCTTTCAGGCTCTGGGCGCCGGCGCCACGCCGATCGCCTTCAACGAGTTGTACTCCGCGCTGCAGACCAAACTGGTCGAGGGCCAGGAGAATCCGCTGCCAATCATTGCCACCGCGCGGCTGTATGAAGTGCAGAAGTACTGCAGCATGACTAACCATGTGTGGGACGCGTACTACATCCTGGGTAACCCGGCAGCATTCAACCGTCTGCCGAAGGATATTCAGGTCATCGTTCGCCGGGAGTTCGAGCGCTCGGCACTTGACGAGCGCGCCGACATCGCCGCGCTGAGCACGTCGCTGCGCGCCGAACTGCAGTCGAAGGGGCTGCAGTTCGTCACGGTCGATCCACAGGCGTTCAAGTCAGCGCTGGCGAAGACGAGCTTCTACAAGTCCTGGCACGCCAAGTTTGGCGACGAGGCCTGGAGCATCCTGCAGCAAAGCGTTGGCAGACTGGCGTGAACGGGGCATTGGCGATGGAGGCGCATGCCATGCCCGCCTCGGAGGCGGCGTCAGCGCTGCTCGAGCGCGCTGATGCCTGGCTCGGCGCGGTGATCGAGATCCCGGCGGCGATCGCGGTCGCCGCCGAAGTGGTGATCCTGCTCGGTTCTGTCATCATGCGGTTTGTCTTCGACCATCCGCTGGACTGGACCGACGAGCTGGCGTCAATCGTGTTCCTGTGGCTGGCCAGCCTGGGCTCCGCGGTCGCGCTGCGTCGCGGCACGCACATGCGCATGACCGCGCTGGTGGCTCGGCTGGGTGCACGCGGTCGCGCGTTGTGCGAGGCGCTGGCAGTCGCCGTGCCGTGCCTGTTCCTGCTGCTAATGCTGTTGCCCATGGCGCAGTACGCACAGCAGCAGTGGGTTGTGCTGACGCCGGCTCTGAGTTGGCACGACAGCATCCGCGCTGCAGCGGTGCCGACCGGCGCCGCGCTGATGATCGCCATCAGCGTGCTGCGCATCGGTCGGCGGGGCTGGCGCCCGGTGCTTCTGGTCATTGCCGCGCTGGCCGCCACCGCCGTGGTGTTGCGCGTCGGCGAGCCACTTCTGGCGGCGATCGGAAACTGGAACCTGCTGGTGTTCTTCGCTGGGCTTCTCGGCGTGGCCGTGCTATTGGGCGCGCCAATCGCGTTCGCCTTTGGTTTGGCCACGGTCGCCTACCTCCTGTGTACCGGGTCAACTCCGCTGCAGGTCGTCAGCGGGCGCATGGATGAAGGCATGAGTTCGCTGATCCTGCTTGCGGTGCCGCTGTTCATCTTGCTCGGCCACTTGGTCGAGGCTACCGGCATGGCCAAGGCAATGGTCGATTTCCTCGCCTCCCTGCTCGGCCACGTACGCGGCGGCCTGAGCTACGTGCTGATCGGCGCGATGCTTCTGGTGTCGGGCATTTCGGGTGCGAAGACCGCCGACATGGCCGCGGTGGCGCCAGTGCTGCTGCCTGGCATGAAAAGGCGTGGCAATGACGAAGGCGAGATGATCTCGCTGCTCGCCGCCACCGGCGCGATGGCCGAGACGATCCCTCCGTCGCTGGTGCTGATCACCATCGGTTCCGTCGCCGGCATCTCGATTAGCGCACTGTTCACCGGTGGCATCTTGCCGGGCATCGTGCTGGCGTTGATGCTTGCAGTGGTTGCACGCCAGCGCAGCCGCGAGGTCGTTGCCAACATGCGGCGCGCGTCGTGGCGGCACATCGGTCGCAGCTTCGCCATCGCGCTGCCGGCGCTGGTTTTGCCTATGCTTGTGCGCGCCGCGGTGGTCTTCGGCGTCGCCACCGCCACCGAGGTGTCGACCATCGGCATCGCCTATACGCTGGTCCTCGGAACGCTGATCTACCGCCGCCTGGACTGGCGCCGCCTGTACCCGATGTTGGTCGAGACCGCCGCGCTGTCGGGCGCGATCCTGTTCATCATCGGCACTGCCACGGCGATGGCCTGGGCGCTGACCCAGTCCGGTTTCTCGAACAGCCTGGCGCAGATGATGACCAGCGTGCCTGGCGGGCGCTGGGGCTTCCTCGGCATCTCGATCGTCACCTTTATCGTCCTCGGCAGCGTGCTTGAGGGCATCCCGGCCATGGTGTTGTTCGCGCCGCTGCTTTTCCCGGTGGCGCGTCAGCTCGGTATCCACGAGGTGCAGTACGCGATGGTCGTGATCCTGGCCATGGGCATCGGCCTGTTCGCGCCGCCGTTCGGGCTGGGTTACTACGCGGCGTGCACCATCGGCGGCGTTAGCCCCGACTTGGCCATGCGCCGCATCTGGCCGTATTTGGGTGCGTTGCTGGTCGGCCTGCTGGTTGTCGCCGCCGTGCCCTGGTTCTCGATTGGCTTCCTACATTGAATCGGAGAGACATACTGTGAGTACCGTCACCATCGACCGCCATGCCGTGCTCGCCGAGCGCGCCTACCACATCCGCCGACTCGCCCTGCGCATGGGCGAGGTGCAGGGCCAAGGCTACATCGGCCAGGCACTGGACATTGCTGACGTGCTCGCAGTGGCTTACTTCGGTGCAATGAACTACCGCGCCGCGGACCCGCAATGGGACGGTCGTGATCGATTCCTGCTGTCCAACGGGCACTACGCGATCGCGCTGTACGCGGCACTGATCGAAGCCGGCATCGTCCCAGCCGATGAACTTGAGACGTACGGCAGCGACGACAGCCGTCTGCCAATGTCGGGCATGGCGAGCTACACGCCCGGCATGGAGATGTCGGGAGGCTCGCTCGGTCAGGGCCTGGCGATCGCGGTCGGCCACGCCCTTGGCCTCAAGCGCAAGGGGTCGTCGGCCCGCGTCTACACCCTGTTCTCCGACGGCGAGCTCGATGAAGGCGCGACTTGGGAGGGCCTGATGTCGGCGGCGCACTGGAAGCTCGACAACATGATCGCCATCGTCGACGTCAACAACCAGCAAGCCGACGGCGCGTCGAGCAAAATCATGGCATTCGAGCCGCTGCTCGACAAGATGCAGGCGTTCGGCTGGTTCACCCAGCGCGTCGATGGCAACGACCTCGACGCGGTGATCGACGCCTTCGACGAGGCGCGCCGGCACGCCAAGCCGCGGCCGCGGATGATCATTTGCGATACCCGGATGGGCTGCGGGGTGCCATTCCTCGAACAGCGCGACAAAAACCACTTCATTCGCGTCGAGCCGCAGGAATGGCAGCTCGCCATCGAAGTCCTCGACGCCGGATACGCCAGGAGCATCGCATGAGTACCACCCAAGCGGCGCCTCAGCGCCTGAAGACCTCGGCGATGATCGCCTCCATCGCCAGCGAGGGGCAGCGCACCCGCGCAGCTCCGTTCGGCCACGCCCTCGTGCAGCTTGCCGAGGAGCGCCCGGAGATCGTCGGTATGACCGCCGATCTCGCGAAGTACACCGACCTGCACGTGTTCGCGCAGGCCTATCCGGAGCGCTTCTTCCAGATGGGCATGGCTGAACAGCTGCTCATGGGCGCGGCCGCAGGCATGGCCAAGGAGGGCGCCCTACCGTTCGTCACCACCTATGCAGTGTTCGCCTCGCGCCGGGCCTACGACTTCATTCACCAAGCCATCGCCGAGGACAGTCTCGACGTGAAAATCGCCTGCGCGCTGCCCGGGCTGACCACAGGCTACGGCCCGAGCCACCAGGCGGCCGAAGACTTGGCGTTGCTGCGCGCGATGCCTGGCATGACGGTCATCGATCCGTGCGACGCGCTGGAGATCGAGCAGGCGGTCCCGGTCATCGCTGCGCACAAGGGGCCGGTGTACATGCGGCTTCTGCGCGGCCAAGTGCCCCTGGTGCTCGATGAGTACGGCTACCGCTTCCAGATTGGCAAGGCGGCGCTTCTGCGCGGCGGCCGCGACGTGCTGATCGTGTCGTCGGGAATTCTGACCATGCGCGCACTGGAGGTCGCCGACACGCTGCGCGCCGACCGCGTCGATGTTGCCGTGCTGCATGTGCCAACAATCAAGCCGCTGGACGTCGATGCCATCGTGCGCGAAGCCCGCCAGAGCGGCCGCTTGGTCGTCGTGGCCGAGAACCACAGCGTGATCGGCGGACTCGGTGAGGCCGTCGCCGCCGCACTGCTTGAGCAGGGCGTGGCGCCGCGCTTTCGCCGCATCGCGTTGCCCGACGCCTTCCTCGACGCGGGCGCACTGCCCACGCTGCATGACCGCTACGGCATTTCGACTGCGGCCATGTGCGCGACCATCAAGCGCTGGCTCGACTGAATCAGCGCCGCACGCGGCACCGCTTTCCTTCCCCGTCGTGCGCCGCCTGCCCGTGGCGGCGCGCAGGCCACCTGCTGCCATGTCCTCCACACCCAGTCCGACCCAACTTGCCAATGCGATTCGCATGCTCGCGATCGATGCCATCGTGCGCGCCACTGAGGGCCACCAAGGCGTTCCCCTTGGCATGGCCGAGATCGCCACAGCGCTGTACACCCGCCACCTTCGCTTCGATCCGTCGGATCCGACCTGGCCGGACCGCGACCGCGTGGTACTGTCCAACGGCCACGGCTCCATGCTGCTGTACGCACTGCTGTACCTGACCGGCTATGCGGCGATCGATATTGACCAGATCCGTAGCTTTCGCGAACTCGGCTCGCGTTGCGAAGGCCACCCCGAGATCGCGCCGGCGCACGGCATCGAGGTCACCACTGGGCCACTCGGCCAAGGCATCGGCAACGCTTTCGGCATGGCGGTGGCGGAGGCGTTCCTGAACGCGCGCTACGGCGAAGGCTTGGTCGCGCATCACACCTACGCTTTCGTCGGTGACGGCTGCCTGCAGGAAGGCGTCGGGCAGGAGATGATCGCGCTGGCCGGGCACCTGCGCCTAGGCAGGCTGATCCTCCTTTGGGATGACAACCGCATCACCGATGACGGCAGCACGGCGCTGTCCATCAGCGAAGACGTAGCCGCGCGCTTCCGCGTCGCAGGCTGGCACGTGGTCGAAGTCGACGGACACAACATCGAAGCGGTTGATGCGGCGCTGCGCCAAGCTCGGCAGGACCAGAGGCCGTCGCTCCTGGCCTGCCGAACCGTGATCGCCAAGGGCATCCCGCGGCTGCAGGGCCAGCGTGGCGGACACAGCGCGCGGCTGTCCCAGGAGGACGCGGCGGCGGCGCGCGAACTGCTGGGCTGGCCACACGCCCCGTTCGATGTTCCACCAGAGGTGTTGCGAGCCTGGCGCGACTGCGGCCGGCGCGGCGCCGTCGAACGCGCAGCCTGGGAGGCGCGCCGCGACGCGCTGCCGGAGTCACAGCGTGCCGCCTTCGAGCGCATGCTCGGCGGCGAGCCCGCCGTCGGCTGGCGTGAGGTGCTGCACGACTACAAGCGTGCTGCGCTGCAGCGCGACGACACGCCGGGCGGCATCATGCTGTCGGCCGAGATCAGCGACGCGCTGACCGACTACCTTCCCAATCGCATGGTGGGATGCGCCGACCTGGAGGCGCCAACCGGCCACAAGCGCGGTTTGCAGGCGTTCGATGCCGGCCACCGCGCGGGTGCCTACGTGCATTGCGGCGTGCGCGAGCACGTGATGGGCGCGATGGCGAATGGCATGGCAGCGCACGGCGGCGTGCTGCCGCTGGCCGTGACCTACCTGGCGTTTGCCGACTACGAGCGTCCGGCGATGCGCATGGCCGCGCTGATGCAGCTGCCGGTCATATTCGTCTTCAGCCATGATTCGATCGGCGTCGGCAAGAACGGGCCGACCCACCAGCCGGTGGAAATCCTGGCCTCGCTGCGCGCGATGCCCGACATGCTGGTGCTGCGCCCGGCCGACGCGGTCGAGGCGGCCGAATGCTGGGAGATCGCGCTCGAGCACCGCGCCGGCCCGGTGTCGCTGGTGTTCGCGCGCCAGGCGCTGCCGCGAGTGCGGCGGCACGCCGGGGCCGAAAACCTGTCGCGGCGCGGCGGCTACCTACTGGCCGATGCGGAAAATGGCACGCGCGCAGTGACGCTGCTGGCCACCGGCTCCGAGGTCATGCTGGCGCTGCGCGCGCGCGAGCTGTTGCAGGCGGGCGGAGTGCCCTGCGCGGTGGTGTCGATGCCGTGCTGCGAGCGATTCGACGCGCAGGACGCTGCGTACCGCGCTGGCGTGCTGGGGTCGCGCGCTGGCGTGAGGGTCGCGGTCGAAGCCGCGGTGCGCTTCGGATGGGATCGCTACCTAGGCGAACGCGGCGGCTTTGTCGGGATGCGCGGTTTCGGCGCCTCGGGGCCGGCCGACGCGCTGTACGAACACTTCGGCATCACGCCGCAGGCCGTGGTCGCCGAAGCGCGGCGCCTGCTTGAGGCATAAGGCGATGGAACGGATCGTTTTTCTCGACCGCGAGACCCTGGCGCCTCAGATCTCCCTGCGCGCACCTCGCTTCGCGCATCAACTGCTCGAGTATCCGAGCACCGCGCCGGACCAGGTGGTGCATCGCCTTCGCGGCGCCAGCATCGCAATTACCAATAAGGTGGCGCTGCGCGAGGCACACCTGCGCGAACTGCCAGGGCTGCGGCTGATCGCGGTGGCAGCGACTGGCACCGACTGCGTTGACAAGGCTTGGTGCGCAGCGCATGACGTGGCCGTGTGCAACATCCGCGGCTACGCGATCAACACCGTGCCCGAGCACACCTTCGCGCTGATCCTGGCGCTGCGCCGCAGCATCGTCGCGTACCGCGCAGACGTGCTCGCCGGGCGATGGCAGCAGGCCGCGCAATTCTGCTTTTTCGATCACCCGATCGCTGACCTCGCTGGATCTCGACTGGGCATCGTCGGTCGCGGCGTGCTCGGCCAGCAGGTCGCGGCGCTGGGGCGTGCGTTTGGCATGGACGTGGCGTTCGCCGCGCGCAAGGACGCGTTGGCGAGGCAACCAGGCAGCCTGCCGTGGAATGAATTTCTCGCCACCAGCGACGTGATCACCCTGCATGCGCCGTTGACGCCGCAAACGCAGGGGATGATCGCGATGCCCGAGTTTCGCGCAATGCGTCGGCGTCCGCTTTTGATCAACACCGCGCGCGGCGGATTGGTCGACGAGGTGGATCTTGCGGCCGCGCTCGATGCCGGACTGATTGCTGGCGCTGGCTTCGACGTCAGCACGGCCGAGCCGCCGGCTGCGAACAGTGCGCTGTTGCGCATCGCGGCACGCCGCAACGTGATCGTCACGCCGCACGTGGCGTGGGCCTCGGACCAGGCGCAGCAGACATTGGCCGATCAGTTGATCGACAATCTGGAAAACTTCGTCAGCGGGCGTCCGAGCAACCTGATAGAGGAGGCGGCGTGAGCCGTGCGGCGAATACCCCGAAGTCCCTCGATGCCTGTCCCCGGGCCTTGTTGCGTGTCATGTTCGAAGCGGCCGTCGCGGCCGCGCAGCCGGCACAGTGCCTGGCCGCACATCTGCCTGCGCCGCCGCGCGGACGCACCATCGTGATCGGCGCTGGCAAGGCCGCAGCGGCGATGGCTCACGCACTGGAAGATGGCTGGAAAGGCGACCTCTGCGGTACCGTCGTGACGCGCTACGGTTATTCAGTGCCATGCCGTCGCATCGAGGTTCTGGAAGCCGCGCACCCCGTTCCGGATGAAGCGGGCGTGCGCGCTGCGGCGCGCATCCGCGCGCGCCTGAACGGACTGGGGCCCGACGACCTCGTCATCGCGCTTGTGTCGGGCGGTGGGTCAGCCTTGCTTGTGGAACCGCCGCCCGGTGTGACATTGGCTGACAAGCGGGCGATGAATGCAGCGCTGCTGCGCAGCGGCGCGACCATTCGGGAGATGAACTGCGTGCGGCGCCACGTGTCGGGAATCAAGGGCGGGCGACTCGCAGTCGCGTGCCACCCTGCGCGGCTGTGCACGTTGCTGATCTCGGACATTCCAGGTGACGATCCAACCGACATCGCCTCGGGTCCGACCGTGGCCGATGCCGGTACGCGCGCCGATGCGCTGGCGATCCTCGCGCGCCACGCGATCGACGTACCCGATCCGGTGCGCGCATGGCTGCATGGAAACGATGCCGAGAGCGTCAAACCTGGTGATCCAAGGCTGGCGCGCACCGAGTTCCACATCATCGCGACGCCGCAGATGGCGCTCGAAGCCGCCGCGCGGGTCGCGCGAGGCGCGGGTCTCGCGGTGCACATTCTTGGCGATGCTCTCGAGGGGGAAGCGCGCGATCTGGGCATTGCGCTTGCTGGGATAACGCGCCAGGTCGTGCGTCACACGCAGCCATTTGCACCACCATGCGTGCTGCTGTCCGGTGGTGAAACGACAGTGACGGTGCGCGCCAACGGGCGCGGTGGGCGCAATGTCGAGTTTCTCCTCGCGCTGGGCATCGCACTGGATGGCCTGCCGGGGGTTCATGCCATTGCCTGCGACACCGATGGCGTCGACGGCACCGAGGAGATTGCCGGAGGCATCCTCGCGCCGGACTCGCTTGAGCGTGCGTGGAGCCTGGGGATGGAACCACGCCGCTATCTCGACGTGAATGATGCGCACGCGTTTTTCAGCCGACTCGATGACAGCGTGATCACGGGTCCGACATGGACGAACGTCAATGACTTTCGCGCAGTTCTCATTGGCTCCGCAAGACGGTAACCGGCCTGCATTGTGAGGAGCGCGTCCGACAGATTTCGTGCCGCGCACAGGGCGCTTTGACGTTACCCATTTAAAGGCCATTAGACCTAGACATCAGGGGCGCCAGAAGGCGCAGCCAGGCAAGGGCCGGGCTCCTGCCGATTCGTCGGTTGCACGCAAACGTGCCGAGCTCCGTGCTGTAAGCCCCTCATCAGCAACTGTTGACGAGGCAAACCTTGAGCCATGTTGCCAAGGTGGGCGTCGGAGCGCGCGTATAGGTAGTCGATTGCGATGTGGAAGGCCGCGCGCGGCTGGCGGGTGAGATCGGGCAGGATGGGAACCGGTTGATCAAGAATCTGCAACCGCTGGGTGCGCGCGCGAGATTGAGATTATTGCGCCCTTGCTGATACCGAGGCGAGCGGGAGACCGGGCGAAGACGGATCGGCGCGACGGTCTGCCTCTGGCCGAGCTGTCGCGTGCAGGAGAGCTCAAGGCGATCTGGATACGCGATCCGGCCGATGAGGCGATCCGTTGAGCTTTGAGGCTGCCCATTAATGATCCGTGTGCATTGCGCATTGCGCCCGTCGATTGGAAGGGCGTGTGCCATCCCGGGAATCTGTGGTCTGTAAATGAGCGTCAGGCGTTTCATGGGAGCGGAAATTGCCATCGACGCCTAGGTCATTTTGCAATGTGATTTTCCCTAGGGTTGTTGGCTTGAAATGGTTTCGACGCAGTTCTAGTCTTTGACTTAGCAAGAAATCCAGGAGACGCAAGTGACGCAATCATCGGCAAAGGTGACAAGGCGCGCGGCACTGTCCGGTATCGCCGGCGCAGCATTCGGTGCGGGAGCTCTTCTAAGCGGTAGCTCTGCCTCCGCGAATATGCACGCGACAAATCTCAACAATCATGGTGGATGGGAAGATCAGCCCCCCAATGCAGCCGATTTGCCACCCAACGTTCCGCCTTGGATGCAAGAACAGGGACGCCCCTTGACGCCATATGGCCACCCTTCCACTTATGAAAAGGGCGTCGTGCGGGTCCCGACCAACTTGACACCGACCGATTTGTCGTCCTGGAATTTCACGCCACTACAGCATTTGCAAGGCACTGTGACGCCGAATGGTTTGCATTTCGAAAGACTCCATGCCGGGGTTCCAGACATTCAACCCTCGCAACATCGGCTGGTTATCGAGGGCATGGTCAAACGTCCCCTTGTTCTGTCGATGGACGACTTGATGCGTTATCCCAGCGTATCCAGGTTCCACTTCCTGGAGTGTTCCGGAAACACCTTGACTGAGTGGAAAAAGCCCATTGGGAAAAATGTGCAGTACACCCATGGGCTTTTAAGTTGTGCGGAATGGACGGGCGTGCCACTCGCCAATATTCTCGATGAAGTGGGCGTTGATTCAAAAGCGACGTGGGTCTTGGCCGAAGGCGCCGATGCGGCCGCGATGGACCGCAGTATCCCCGTGCAGAAACTCTGGGAGGATGCGATCCTTGCCTATGCTCAGAACGGCGAAATGCTGCGACCCTCGCAGGGCTACCCTCTGCGTCTGCTGCTACCTGGTTATGAAGGCAACATGAACATCAAATGGCTGCGGCGTTTGAAGTTTGGCTCCGCACCGTTCGAAACCTATGAGGAGACCGCTTACTACACCGAGCTGATGAAAAACGGCAAGGCGCGGCAGTTCAACTTCATCATGGAAGCCAAGTCGGTCATCACCTACCCATCGGCAGCGATGAAACTGCAGGCGCCCGGGTATCACCAAATCTCTGGGTTGGCTTGGTCTGGCAATGGCCGTGTCAGTCGGGTTGATGTCTCCACCGACGCTGGGCGGACGTGGAGGCAAGCTGTGCTGCAGGAGCCCGTGCAGTCACGTTGCCTCACTCGATTCCGGCTCGACTGGGCGTGGAGCGGCGCCCCGACCATTCTGCAAAGCCGGTGCGTTGATGAAACGGGTTATGTGCAACCGAGCATTAGCCAGCTCGTTGCCGCTCGCGGCTACAACTCCGTCTATCACATGAACGGCATCCAAAGCTGGAGGGTCGCTGCCAATGGGGAGGTAACAAATGTTCACGCGTAAAGGTTTTGTCGGGGCATTCGCGCTGGCTCTCATAGGTGGTTCGTTCGTCACCGCCGTTGAGGCGGCGGGTGAACCTGGGTCGCAAGACTTTGGATCGCCCGCAACTCAGGCGCAAATCGCCGCTTGGAATCTCGACGTTGTGCCGAGCGGTGCCGGGTTGCCCTCGGGAAGCGGTACGCCTGCGCAAGGGTCGAAGTTGTACGCTGCTCAGTGTGCGGCTTGCCATGGGGCCGAAGGTCAGGGCATCCCTGTCCCGGGCCATGGGATGTTTCCGCGCCTTGTCGGCGGCATTGGGACGATCGCATCGGATGCACCGGCAAAGACAGTTGGAAGTTTCTGGCCGTACGCGACCGGTCTTTTCGACTACATCCGCCGGGCGATGCCATTTACCAAGCCGCAATCATTGACCAGCGATCAGGTGTACGCATTGGCCGCTTTTATCCTGGCCAAGAACGGAATCATTCCGGATGACGCCGTGATGAATGCCCAGACCTTGCCCGCGGTGAAGATGCCGAACCATGATGGCTTTTACTCAAGGCCAGCGCCAGAAACGGACAACATTGCTGCGTATTCCGTCACGGGGCCATGATAAAAGCCGCCGAGATTCGATTCCTGAACGCCTCTGTCGTCACATGTGATCTGCAGAGCTGTCCCTGGATGGTCAAAGTCGACGTGCGCTGTTGAACGGGTTTGGACTCTAGATCGACCGGT
>JAGWOZ010000291.1 GCA_028870715.1 Betaproteobacteria bacterium
GCAGCTACAGACCGTCACACAACAGGCCGGGGCCGAGTTTTTGCCTTCATCCCCCAGCGAAAAACCGCTGGACATCGCAAAGCGGGCGGTGGATTACGCTCGCGCCCACCACTTCGATGTGCTGCTCGTGGACACCGCCGGCCGTTTGGCGGTGGATGCGGACATGATGCGCGAAATCGCCGAACTGCATGGCGTGCTCAAGCCCATCGAGACGCTTTTCGTGGTCGACGCCATGCAGGGCCAGGATGCACTTGCCACAGCGCGAGCGTTCCACGATGCGCTGCCGCTGACGGGCATCGTGTTGACCAAGCTCGATGGCGACGCGCGCGGCGGCGCGGCACTTTCCGTCCACCACGTCACGGGTGCTCCCGTGAAGTTCGCTGGCGTGTCGGAAAAAATTGATGGACTGGAAGCCTTCGACCCGTCGCGCATGGCGGATCGAATCCTTGGCATGGGCGACGTGCTGGCGCTGGTGGAGGAGGCGCAGCGCAGCGTGGACATTCAGGCGGCGCAGCAACTCGCACAGAAGGTGAAGTCGGGTGAACAATTCGACCTCAACGACTTCCTCATGCAGCTGCAGCAGATGAACAAGATGGGGGGGCTGCAAGGGCTGATGGACAAACTCCCCGCGGAAATGCAGGCGCGCGCGGGTCAGGCCGACATGGACAAGGCCGCGCGCGACGTGCGCCGCATGCAGGGCATCATCTGCGCGATGACCCCGCAGGAACGTCGCAAGCCGGACGTCATCAAGGCATCACGCAAGCGTCGGATTGCCGCCGGTGCTGGCGTGCAGGTGCAGGACGTCAACCGCATGCTCGGCCAGTTCGAGCAAATGCGCGACATGATGAAAAAAATGAAGGGCGGCAAGATGTTCAAGATGATGCAGCGCATGGGTGGCGCCGGATTGATGCGGCGCTGAATGCGCATCAGCGCGCCGGGCTGCGGCTGGCGAGCTGTTCTCTTGACGGGTTCACCAACCAATCTTGGCGCGCCCCAAGCACGGCATCGGGATAGGCGGCCTGACTGCGCGAGCCGTTGTAGCGTCCCAACGCCATGAATAGGTCACCATGCTCCTCATTGAGGTAATGCCGCAAGATGACACAGCCGTAGCGCAGGTTCACTTGCATGCGAAACAGAGCCAGCCTGTCGCCATTGCCGATCTGCTTGGTCCAGAAGGGCATGACTTGCATCAGGCCCATGGCGCCTACGGGTGAAATGGCGTATTTCTTGAAGCCGCTTTCCACCTGAATCAGCCCGAGCACAAGCGCCGGCTCAAGCCCCGCACGGTGGGCCTCGTACCAAACGGTGCGCAGAAACGCCTCGCGCACAACAGGGTTGGGCATGCGCGCGCGCAGGCGGGTCGATTCCGCGGCCAGCCACAGGAGGTAGCTCACAAGGTGATTGGGGTCGCGAAAATCCGGCGTTTGTGGTGTGGAGGCGGCAATCTGTCCCGCAAGCGCCAGGCGTACCGCGTCCGAGAGCTGTTCTTCCTTTTGGTCACCGGCCCAGGCGGGCGCCGCGTTCGCGGCCAGCACGGCCATCACCATCGCAAACGTGGCGAGGCGGCGCAGCCAACCCGGTGGGTGCAGATTCACGGCGCGTATGGCGTGCGTTTGCGGGCAGCGCAGCTCAGGCGGCGCTGCGAGCGCGCAGATGCGCCAAAACTGCATCCAGCACGATGGGAGTGGCCTGCGCGTCGCGTCGGTGCTGGTATTCCAGCGTGCCCGCACTGAGTCCGCGTTCGGAGACCACCAATCGGTGGGGCACCCCGATGAGTTCCCAGTCGGCAAACATCGCGCCCGGACGCTCGCCGCGGTCGTCGAGGGCGACGTCCACGCCCGCGTCCAACAGTTGCAGGTACAGCCGGTCTGCTGCCTCACGCACGGCTGCGCTGCGGTCGTAGGCGATCGGGCAGATCACCACGGTGAACGGTGCAATCGCTTCGGGCCATATCATGCCGCGCGCATCGTGATTCTGCTCAATGCAGGCGCCGAGGATGCGGGTGATGCCGATGCCGTAGCAGCCCATTTCCAGCGTCTTGGACTTGCCATTCTCATCAAGGAACGTTGCGCCCATCGGGGCCGAATACTTGGTGCCAAGATAGAACACATGGCCCACCTCGATCCCGCGGCAAATGGCAAGTTGTCCCTTGCCATCAGGGCTCGGATCGCCAGCGACCACGTTGCGGATGTCAGCAACCTCGGGCTCTGGAAGATCGCGCTCCCAATTGACTCCGGTGTAGTGAAAATCCGTGGCATTGGCGCCAACGACGAAATCGTGCATGGCCGCCACCGTGCGGTCGGCCACGATCCGCACTGCACGCGCGGTCCCGATGGGTCCAAGGTAGCCAGGGCTGCATCCGAAATGCTCAATGATTTCAGCCTCGGTAGCCATGCGCGCCTCCTTCATGCCAGGCAATTTGCTGACCTTGATGTCGTTCACCGCATGGTCGCCACGCACCAGCAGCAGCACGATGGCCGTCGACGCGGCGCCGGACTCGCCGAGGGGGGCCTCCCCGGCCATGACCACCGACTTGACCGTGTGCTCAAGCGGGATGCCTAGCAAGGCTGCGACGTCTTCGCATTTCGCCGCGCCCGGCGTGGGTGTCTTGCGCAGTGGTGCCATGGGCGCCGCGCGCCGGGCAATCAGCGGCAGCGCCTCGGCCAACTCCACGTTCGCTGCAAAGTCGGACTGGGGACAGTAGGCAATCGAATCTTCCCCCGTCTCGGCGATGACATGGAACTCGTGGCTCATTGAGCCCCCGATCGCACCGGAATCGGCAGCCACGGCGCGGAACTCGAATCCAAATCTCTGGAAGATGCGCTGATACGCCGCATACATGGTCTGATAGCTCTGCTGAGCGCCGGCGTAGTCCCGGTCGAAGGAGTAGGCGTCCTTCATCGTGAACTCACGCGCGCGCATCACGCCAAAGCGTGGCCGCCGCTCGTCGCGGAATTTGGTCTGAATATGATAGAAATTCAAGGGAAGCTGCCGCCAGGAACGAATCTCGCCGCGCGCAATGTCGGTGACGACCTCCTCGGAGGTGGGCTGAACGACGAAGTCACGCTGGTGGCGGTCTTTGATGCGCAGGAGTTCCGCGCCATAGTGTTCCCAGCGTTCGGTTTCCTGCCAGAGCTCGGCCGGCTGCACCACGGGCATCAGCAATTCGATGGCGCCGGCACGCGCCATTTCCTCGCGCACGATGGCCTCCACTTTGCGAATGCTGCGCAGACCCAGCGGCATGTAGGTGTACAGGCCGGCTGCGAGCTTTCT
>JAGWOZ010000047.1 GCA_028870715.1 Betaproteobacteria bacterium
AGGCAAAGCCCGAGAACCGCTTCGCTGACTTGAAACGCGGGAAACCGGGCGTCTGCCCGGCTTTGACCCGGCGAAAGAACGCCTGGAAGGCCAGGTCCAGACGCCGCAGCGTCTGTTGCAAGGCGTGGCTGCCAAGCTCCACGAACTCGAGACGATCGGCCTTGATCTGCGGCAGGACGTTTTGCTGCTCGTAATAGGAAATCGACTTGCCGGCCTTGCGCCAGGCGTCGATGCGTTCTTCGAGCGCCGCGTTGTACAACTCGCAATGCAGCCGCGTCCAGGCCTCGAGCCGCGCTGCCTGCGCGGCATTGGGGTCGAGCTTGAACGTGACTTTGCGGCGCTGCATGGCTGTTCTTTTATACAGCCTTGCGAGGAACGACAAGCGAAAACCGCCCGCTTGACCCCCTTCTGCCCGCGCGGCTTCGCCGATGCGACGCTGTGCGTCGGGCCGGGCGAGGAAGGGGAATGCGCGGTCACATGTTCACGAAGGGCTGCAGCAGGCCAAGGCACGCGACCTGCTGCAGCGCGCTGGACTAACGGGTCAGGGATTTGCTGCCGACTCTACTCATCCGTGTCCTGGCCTGACGGCGCGTTGCCACTCGGTGCGTTGCCACTCGGTGCATTGCCACTCGGCGCGTTGCCACTCGGTGCATTGCCACTCGGTGCCTTGCCACTCGGTGCATTGCCACTCGGTGCATTGCCACTCGGTGCGTTGCCACTCGGTGCGTTGCCACTCGGTGCGTTGCCACTCGGTGCGTTGCCACTCGGTGCATTGCCACTCGGTGCATTGCCACTCGGTGCATTGCCACTCGGTGCGTTGCCGCTCGGTGCATTGCCACTCGGTGCGTTGCCGCTCGGTGCGTTGCCACTCGGTGCGTTGCCGCTTGTGGCGCCGGTGCCTGCGCCTATACCAGATCCCATACCCCCGCCCATCCCGCCTCCGCCTACGCCACCTCCACCAGGCCCGCCGCCGCCGCCGCCGCCGCCGCCGCCACCACCACCGCCGCCACCACCACCGCCGCCACCACCGCCACCGCCACCACCGTCAGCAAAGGCCGATCCCACCATGAAAGCGAGCGCAGCAAACACAAAATGCCGTCGCGTATTCAAAGTCTTCATGACAACCTCCTACGAATGATTACGAAAGAATCTTTTTGTAACCTTTTCTCTAGGCTTGCGCGCAATCACGAGCAATCAATGTTTGACGTACATCATCAATTAGGCAGTCATTCCGTGATCTTTGCGTTTTATCCGTTCCATGGCGGCTGCAATAGCTGCCTCAGTCACAAGTCGTTTTCCCATAGCCCTCAACCGTTGCTCCGAGAAACCTCCCCGTTCAGAGGCTGTCGCAAAACTGTTTTGGCCGGGTTCGTGGCTGAAAGTCGGGTGTGGATCGGATGAGTGGGGAAAGTTGGTGGGTTGGCGTACGCATTCGGGACATGCGAGTGCGGCCTGGCCCAGACGGCGCAAAGAGGCATCCAGGAAGGGCAACAACGCCGCCCGCAGGGCGACGGCTCTGGACAGGTTGTACGCCAACACATGCAAGGCGAATTCGCGTTTGACGGCCTGGAGCCCCCGGCGCCGAAGGCGGTTCAACCCCTGCTGGCAGCGCAAGCTGCTGAACACCGGTTCGACGATCGCCTTGCGCTGGCTGAAGATGCGCTGCGCTTGAGGGTGCTGCATGACGAGGCGAAGGGCCTCACGCGGCGCATCCTCAGGGTCGCGTTTGATGCGTCGTCCCTGCGCGGCTTGCGTACAGTGCGCGCGCAAAGGGCAACCCCCGCAGGCCACTGTCCCATACACGCGCTGCGCTCGTGTGCGCAACGTGGCCTGGCTTGTGGTCCGCACAGTCAGGGTTTGACCAGCCGGGCAACGATCGGTGTCCGTTTGCGGGTCATCGTCGAATGCGCTCTTTTGAAAGAGTCCTTCCTCCCCGGTCTTTGCAGGCCACTGCCCTTCGGGGCACAACAGACTGACATCACGCGCCAGCGTCGCCTCGATCACCGCATCGTCGAAGCATCCTGCAGCGAGCAACACCTCTTCGGCCTGCACGCCAGTCACACGGGCGCTTTGATCGAGCATCGGTGCGATCATCTGCGTTTCACTGGACGCATCGAGTGCAAGGGCCATGATGATCCGATCGTCGTTGGCCAGAACCGACGGCTTATACGAGGCTGCGAACCCCCGTCCACGCTTGAGGCGTTGCACCATGGCCTGCGGTTCGCTGGCGCTGATGCGCAAGGTCTCGCTGCTCTTGCCATGGCTGTGGCGAGCAGCTTGGCGCTGCTCGAAGATGTCCTGGCATTGCCTGCTGCGTTGCTCCTCCTGTTGCGCCGCCGGATCATCGGGCGCCCGTTCAACCGCCTCCATCGCGGCTTGCGCGCGCGCCTTGACGGCCTCTTCCTTGAGCAGGTTGTCGTGCGAGCAAGCCGCTTCAATGACGGTGCCGTCACCGGCTCAACGTGTGCTGCTGGAACCCCTGGCTTTGAGGATCGCGCGCGTGAGCGACTCAACAAACCCCTGGGTCAGCGAGTCCTCGTGCATGACGATGAAGCGACCAATATTGGCATGATCCGGCGCGATCCCTCCGGTCACCCACATGCATCCCAAATCCAGCCGCGCCAGCCGCTCCAGCTCACGCAACGAATGCACCCCCTGCATGACGCCATACAGGATCAGACCGATCATCAGGCGCGGCGCGTAAGGCGCGCGCCCGACCGTGGGGTGCATCTTGAAAGTGCAAAGCTATGGCGCCCGACGCGCTTGGTGCGAAGGTCAGATTGCCACCACGCTCAAGGATGGGCTGGAAGTGGGCATGCGCTCGATGCCGTTCAATCCTTGCGATAGCCACACGTTGGCTTAAACCCTAAAACAAGAAGAAATCCTGGCGGACGGCACGCCGAAGATGGCCATTGTCGACACGGAAGACCATAGGGCGACGGTCGAACGGGTGCGTATCTTGCACTCAGGCAATGCGCGGACTCACACGAACGCTAAACGCGATGATCAAGCGGCGCGGCGCCATTGAACCTGCGATTGGCAGCGTGAACTCCGACGATCGACCGGCCCGCAATCCGCTCAAGATGTAGAGGTAGCCGTGGTTGCGAAGCGCTAACGTCGCCCATGCGCAAGATCAAAGAAAAATTGCTGAGCAGCGCGTAATGTAGGCTCGTTTCCATTAGAAGCGACCCATGAACAAGAATATTCTCCTAATTCAAGGCCATCCCGACCCCAGCCAGCATCATTTTTGCCATGCTCTTGAGAAGGCCTATGCCGAAGGGGCGACGGGCGCTGGGCATAAGGTGCAGCACATCAACGTCGCCGCCTTGGATTTTCCGATCCTGCGCAGTCAGCAGGAATGGGAGCACGGAACGCTGCCCATGGCCTTGGGGCGCGCCCAAACGGCCATCCGCTGGGCCAATCACATTGTGTTGCTTTTTCCGCTGTGGCTGGGCGATATGCCAGCGCTACTCAAGGCGTTTCTTGAGCAGGTTGCACGCCCCGGCTTTGCGTTCTCCAGTGAGGCCGGGAATCCGTTTGCCCACAAGGGCCTTACTGGTCGCTCGGCACGGGTCGTTGTCACCATGGGGATGCCAGCCTCAATGTACCGTTGGTATTTCCGCGCCCACAGCGTGCGCTCCTTGGAGCGCAATATCTTGGGCTTTGTTGGCATTGCTCCAGTCAACGAAACGCTGATCGGCATGACCGGCAAGCTCGACCCGATACAGGCTGGAAAGTGGCTGGAACGGCTCAAGGAACTCGGTGGGCGTGGCGAATGACGCTGAACGGGGTCCCTTGATCCAAGGCGACCAGCGATGAAACATGGAAAATGGCGCTTCCAACGGCACACAAAACAGCCTCCAGCCCCAGTCATCCATGCCCGCACCTCCACGAAACAACGGGGCCGGCGGCGATGTGCTGGCGCATGCCCTGCAGCGCAGGCTAGAGATCTCCACAGGGCGTACGGTGCGGCGTGTCGAGACGCATATATCCTGGGTTCTGCTTGACGGGGAGCACGCCTGGAAAATTAAAAAACCTGTGCTGTTCGGCTTCCTGAACTTTACGTCGCTCGAGCTTAGACGGCGCGCGTGCGAGGATGAACTGCGCTTGAACCGGCGGCTTGCCCCGACGCTCTATCTTGACGTCGTACCAATTTACGGAACGCCTGATGCTCCATGCTTGGGCGGTGGGGGAGAACCCATCGAATATGCATTACGGATGAGGCAATTCGACTCGGGTGCTCTGCTGAGTGAAAGACTGGCTTCAGGTTGCGTGACCGGTGCGCTGATCGATCGATTGGCGGCACGCTTGGCGGCGTTTCATCAAGCTGCTGCAGTTGCACCTGCCGTCACGGCTCATGGCAGCGCGCCTCAAATTCGTGCTCAGACCGCACAGGTTCTCGCGGGCTTAGGGTCACACGACGCTACGGGTGAACTTGGCAAGCTGTGGGCGTGGTGCGATGCGCAGGGTCGCCATCTGGCCGCTACGTTCGACAGACGCAAACGCCAAGGATGGGTGCGGGAGTGTCACGGTGATCTGCACCTGCAGAACATTGTAGCGCTCGGAGATGACATCACGGCATTTGACTGCATTGAATTCGATCCCGACTTACGGTGGATTGACGTGCAGTGTGACATCGCATTTCTCACCATGGACTTGACCGCTCATAATCGCGGCGACTTGGCTTGGCGCTTTCTTGACCGCTGGCTTGAAGTCCATGGCGATTATCCAGGCCTTGCAGTTTTGCGGTACTACGGGGTTTACCGTGCCTTGGTCCGCGCGCTTGTCATAAGCCTACGCCGCTCCGAGGGGTTGGAGGCGGCGGGGACAGACTATATCGCTGTCGCGCAAAGCATTGTGGAGGCACGCGATGCGCGCCTGTTGATCACGCACGGGCTGTCCGGTTCGGGAAAGAGCTACGTCGCGCAGCGACTTCTAGAATTCGCCGGCGCCATTCGCCTGCGCTCGGACGTTGAGCGCAAGCGCCTCTTTGGGCTCAGCGCGCTTGATGTCTCCTCGGCACGCGCGCCACAGGACATCTACGCGCGTGCTGCAACGCAACGCACTTACGAGGCGCTGTACACCGCGTCTGCCGAAGTGCTCGATGCGGGCTACCCGGTGATTGTGGACGCGACATTTTTGCATGCACACGAGCGCGACGCGTTCCGCAATCTGGCGCGGGGCAAAGGCGTTCGTTTCTCAATCCTGTACTGCCACGCTGATGATGCGACGCTTCGCGAACGCGTTCAAGCGCGCCGTCGCCGTGCCGACGATCCATCCGAAGCGGATCTTGCAGTGCTTGAGCGCCAGCGCGATTTTTGCGAACCTTTGACGCAAGCGGAGAAGCTGCACTGCATTGAGATTGACACGGGAGGGCCTATCGACGTGCAGACCCTCGCTCGACGGTGGCTTCATGAATCCGAACCCGATTGACCCAGCCGCAATCCAGTCCAAACGCCAATTCGATGTTTGCAATGGCGATGCCGATGGCCTGTGCGCGGTAGTTCAATGGCGCCTCGCAACGCCCGCCCACGCCGAGCTGATCACAGGTCTCAAGCGTGATATCGACTTACTCGGCCGTGTACATGCGTGCTCGGGCGATGAGGTCCTTGTCTGCGATCTATCGATGCAGCGAAATCGTCCAGCGCTCATGCGGCTGCTCCAATCGGGGGTACGCGTGAAGTATTTCGACCACCACGACGTGCCTGACGTTCCGCGGCACCCAGGACTGTTGGCGCATATTGACAGCTCTCCCACCATTTGCACTAGCTTATTGGTTGACCGCGACCTCGCCGGGCGCTTTCGCGCGTGGGCGGTTGTTGGCGCCTACGGCGACAACCTGCACGCCGTTGCCGACAAGGCAGCCTCCCAGCTCGTCTTGAGTGCAGCGCAGCGCGAAAGCCTGCGGCAACTCGGAGAGACCATCAATTACAACGCCTACGGTGATGAAGAAAACGATGTTTACATCGCACCAGCCAAGCTCTACGAATTGATGGCGCCCTATTCGACCCCTCTTCTTTTCCTCGAACATGAGGGCATTGCCCATCGCATCAATGCCGTGCGCCGCGCAGATCTTGAGAAGGCCCAGACGTCCGCTGTCTTTTTCGAGTGCACGCAAGGCCGTGCGCGGCTCTTATACGACGCGCCCTGGAGCCGACGGGTCATGGGAACGTTCGCCAACGCGCTGGCAGCCGCTGAGCCATTTCTTGCCCATGCCGTTCTGAGACAACATGCCGCAGGTGACTTTGTCGTGAGCGTGCGCGCGCCACTTGTCAGCGGTTCCGGGGCGAGCACCCTATGCGCGCGCTTCGGTGGCAGTGGACGCGCCGGCGCAGCTGGCATCGACCACCTGCCACAGCATGAACTTGGCCAATTTCTCGACGCCTTTGCAACGGCGCAGTGGGGACTCGCGTGAGCCTTCGTTCCGTTTCAATACTCGCTTCGGGTCGATTGATAGCAATGAGGCCGCCTGTGCTCCAAGGGCATGGCGGAGCGAAGCAGCCGTATGACGGACGTCGAGCCTGCAAAAGGCCTGCAGCCATCTCTGGACCAACCCACGCAAATTGTCGGGGATGCGAGCCCGTAACCTTCCAAACGGAAATGCAGGCGCCTCGCTCTCGGCGCAGCTCGCCACCGAGTTTCCGCGTTCACATTGTGGTGAGGTCATCGACCTTATGCCTGTTGCGGTTCCCCGCCAGAATCATCAGAACACGCCGGCATTGGTGAATTCATGATTGCAATGTGCGCACCGGCCAGGTCGATATCTGCAAATGCCTGCGCACCAATTTGACCCGCTGCCATGACGACAACCGATCAGACATCCTTGACTCGTGGATTGAGCAGCGCCGAAGCTACCGAGCGGCGTCGCCGATCCGGCCCTAACCAGATCGTCCCGAAGCACCGTCGTCATCTTGTCTGGGAGTTCCTTGCCAGATTCCAAAACCCGTTGGTCCTTATCCTTCTGGCGGCGATCGGCATTTCCGCGCTCACTGGAGACATGACCGGAAGCTGGGTCATTGGCCTCATCGTCGTGGCGAGCGTCACCCTTGATTTTTTTCAGGAGCACCGTGCGGGGCAAGCGGCGGAACGTCTTGCCGCCCAGGTCGCTGTAACCGTGTGCGTCTTGCGCGACGGCATACGCCGCGATCTGCCGCTGGCGCAACTGGTTCCGGGCGACGTGGTCTTTTTATCTGCTGGCAACCTGGTTCCAGCCGACGGCTTGGCGCTCGCGGTCGAAGACTTCTTCGTCAACCAAGCCCAGCTCACGGGTGAGCCCTATCCGGTAGAAAAGCGTGCCAGCCTCTCCCCCACGCCGGAAACTTGGGATCCCGATGCGCCCGATGCAATTCTCATGGGAAGTTCGGTGGTAAGCGGCTCGGCGACCCTCCTCGTCATGCGCACAGGCATCCTCACCGCGTTTGGGCAGATCTCGACGTCCTTGAATAGGCAACCGCCTGCCACTGCCTTCGAGCGGGGCACCCGCCAATTTGGCATCTTGATCATGCGCCTGACCTTTGGGCTGGTTCTCTTCGTCCTTCTGGTGAACATTGCCCTGCACCGGCCTTTGCTCGAGTCGTTCCTGTTTGCTGTGGCGCTTGCCGTCGGGCTGACGCCCGAACTCCTTCCCATGATCGTGTCCGTGACGCTCGCACGTGGAGCCATGCGCATGGCGCACAAAAAGGTGATCGTCAAACGTCTTTCAGCCATTCAGGATATGGGATCCATGGATGTACTTTGCACAGACAAGACTGGCACCTTGACGGAAGCGCGAATCTGCCTGGAAAGGCATGTCAACGCGTTGAATCAAGAAAGCTTGAGGGTTCTCCAATTCGCCTACCTGAACAGCGCTTTCGAGACTGGTCTGAAAAGCCCACTTGACGATGCCATCTTGCAGCACAGTGAGATCAAAATCGACGGCTGGAAAAAACTCGACGAAGTCCCGTTCGACTTTGAGCGCCGCCGCGTCTCTGTCCTTCTCGAAGGCCATGAAGGGCGCATCCTGGTGGCCAAAGGAGCACCCGAGGACATCCTTGCACTGTGCACGGACTACGAAGATATTGACGGAGTCCCGACCGCACTGGGCGCAGTGGACCGAGATCGCATCGACGCCCTTTTCAGTGCCCTAGGCGAGGACGGGTTTCGCATTTTGGCCATTGCCTGGCGCAAGGTACCCGCGACGCAAGACCGTGCGGTTCTGACCGATGAGGTTGCACTCGTCTTTGCGGGCTTCGCAGCGTTCCTAGACCCACCAAAGGCCAGCGCTGCCGATGCACTCGCAGCCATGGCCAATAGTGGGGTAGCGGTCAAAATCATTACTGGGGACAACGAAAAGGTTACGCGCTACGTCTGTGCGCAACTCGGAGTGACGGTTTCCGGGGTTTTGACCGGAAAGGACATCGCTGGCATGAATGACGATGCGCTGCGTGCACGCGTGGCCGACGTGAACATCTTCTGCCGAGCCAATCCCGCTCAGAAAAATCGGATCATTCTTGCCCTCAAGTCACGCGGGCACGTTGTAGGCTATCTCGGCGACGGCATCAACGACGCGCCCTCGCTGCATACCGCTGACGTGGGCATCTCGGTGAACAGCGCTGTTGATGTGGCGAAACAAGCGGCAGCCATGATTCTTTTGCAAAATGACCTCAATGTGCTTCACACAGCCATTCTGGAAGGCCGTCGCACCTTCGGCAACGTCATGAAATACATCATGATGGCCACGAGCTCCAATTTTGGCAACATGTTCAGCATGGCTGGCGCAGCCTTGGTGCTGCCGTTCCTTCCCATGTTGCCGCTCCAGATTCTTCTCAACAATCTGCTCTACGACATCTCTGAAATGCCGCTTCCACTGGACAACGTGGATGATGAAGACCTGATCATGCCAAAGCGCTGGGATATGGCCTTTATACGCAATTTCATGCTCACCATCGGCCCCATCAGCTCAGTATTCGATTTGCTCACTTTTTATTTGCTCATCAGATTGCTCAAAGCGGATGAAGCTCTTTTTCACACCGGCTGGTTTGTGGAATCGATCGCCACCCAGGTTCTCGTTATTTTTGTCATACGCACTCGCCGCAACCCTCTTCGCAGCCATCCGCAGGCCTGGCTCACACGCCTATCCCTCGGGGTGGTCGGTTTGTCCATCCTGCTGCCGTTCTCACCACTGGCAAACCAACTGGGATTTGTGCCGCTGCCGCTGGAGTTCTTCGGTCTCTTGATCGTCATGTTGCTGCTCTACCTAACTCTGGTGGAATTCGGGAAGCGGTGGTTCTACAGGCGGTATGCCGCATCGCCACTCGCGGCGCTTGCACGCCGCACACCGGAGTAAACAAGCAGGTGTTGCGCTCGCCTGCCGCTGCTTCACGGGCAATCGCATTTGCCAATCGCGAAGAGTTCGGCCTAAACTCGCCGCTGCTGCAACCAACTTACCCTGTTGGTTTCAGCAGATGGCCGCCAGTTCACACAATGAACCGCGCAGCATGCCTACTCGCTTATGCAGCTCGTCATCATGCGGCTGCCGTTGCAGTTCGTCTGTTCGCGGATACAAGAACGAAGAGCGGCTCCATTCAACCGGCCCTAGGGCCATCGAAAGTGGAGACTCAGATGCGAACCTTACCCCGAACGTTGCAGTTTGCCGTCGCGGCCCTATCCCTTTCCGTTGCTTCGGCTTACGCAGCAACGCCAATCAAGATTGGCGTGCAGGCGCCGATTACTGGTCAATATGCCAACGAAGGCCAAGGCATTGCCGACGCGGTCAAACTCTTGGTCAAACAGCAAAACGCCAAAGGCGGCTTGCTTGGGCACCCGTTGGAAGTGAAGGTCTGCGACGACCAAGGTGAGGCAGCTCCTGCGGCGATTTGCGCAAGGCAATTGGTGAATGACGGCGTATTGGCCGTCATTGGGAGTTATACAAGCGGTGCAGCGCTTGCGGCACAGCCCATCTACGCGCGCGCGAACGTGATTCAGACATCGGACGGCACGAGCGATGAGCTGACAGCGCGCAATTACAAGACCTTTTTCCGCAATGCCCCTCCTAACAGCGCCGAGGCCCTGTTCACCGCCGGCTATTTCAAGGCCATGGGGTACAAGCGCATCACCGTGGTTACAGACCACTCCAGTTTTTCAACCGGCTTGGCCGATACGGTGATCACGGACGCCAAGAAGGCAGGCATTGACGTTCTGGACAAGGAGTTCATCAACGCCGGATCCCAGAATTACACGCCCGTGCTCACCAAACTCAACGCCCTTAACCCGCAAGTCGTCTACTTCTCGGGCTATTACACGGATGGCGGCCTGGTCAAAGCACAGATGTCGCAGCTAGGCATGAAGGCCCAGTTCGTCGGCGGTGACGCCAACCAGAATGTGGCGTTTGCCAAGATCGCAGGTAAGGCAGCGGCGGGAGCGGTGATCATTAATGTCCCAGCACCCGAGGACCTGCCTTACCCGGCGGCCAAGGAGTTCCTGACTCAATTCAAACAAGCGTATGGCCACCCGCCACCGAGCATCTTCACGCTAACGAACGCTGACGGTCTGCGCGCCATCATCTACACCGCTGAAAAGATCAAGAGTGCAGACCCCGGACGGC
Organism: Betaproteobacteria bacterium; assembly: GCA_028870715.1. Taxonomy (GTDB): domain Bacteria; phylum Pseudomonadota; class Gammaproteobacteria; order Burkholderiales; family Burkholderiaceae_C; genus Thiomonas_A. Next base: position 10,583 of record JAGWOZ010000047.1, read on the forward strand.
TGATTCCCGCGTTGCATGAATTGAAGGACTTTGAGGGCCTGACGGGCACGTTCTCGTGGAACGCAGTCGGTGAGCGCACCGGAAGTCCGTATGTTGCCTTTGCAGTCACGCCGACTGGCAGCTACAAGATCACCTATCCGCCTGAAGCAGTCGCGAAGTAACGAAGTAAACAAGGCACGCCCGGAACAGGGCGCGGCGGCGCGGGCTTGGCAACCCGTGCCGGACCGTCAAAAGTTTGGCAAGGAGACAGGTTCATGCTGAGCACAGTGCTTCAGCAGTTCGCTAACGGCCTGACCGTCGGTGGTATCTATGCGCTCATCGCGCTGGGCTACACGATGGTCTACGGCGTCCTGCGGCTGATTAATTTCGCACACGGTGATCTGTGCATTTTTGGGGCCTACATCGGCTTGGTGGCCTTGGGATCCGGGGCTGGCAGCGGGCAGACCCATCTGCTTTTGGTCGGCGCCGCCTTCATTTTGGCTGCGGTTGTGGTGGGAGCCGCTGGCTTGCTTCTTGAGTTCACGGCTTACCGGCCCCTGCGCAAAGCAGACCGTTTGTCGGCCGTGGTTTCCGCGCTTGGGGCCTCGTTGTTTATCGAAAACGGCATCATGCTCATCTGGGGACCCCAGCTGCGCGTATTCCCGGACAACCTGCTTCCGTCCATGCATTGGACGCTAGGCGGGGCACGCATCGACCTTGTACAACTCCTCATCATGGGCGGCTCTGCCATTCTCATGGGCATTTTGTACTGGTTTGTGCATCACACACGCTACGGAACGGCGATGCGTGCCGCGGCCAGCGACCAGGACGCAGCACGGTTGATGGGCATCAACGTCAACCGGGTGATCGCCAGCGTGTTCGTGATCGGACCCGCCATCGGCGCTGTCGGCGGGCTGTTTGTTGGCCTCTACTACAGGCAGGTCTACTTCACAATGGGCTGGACCTATGGCTTGAATGCCTTTATTGCGGCAATCATTGGAGGCATCGGGAACATTCCAGGCGCAATGCTTGGAGGAGTGTTGCTGGGGCTGTTCAACGCCTTCGCCGCCGGCTTCGTCTCCAGTTCCTGGCAGGAGGCCATCACGTTTGGGCTCCTCATCGGCATTCTGCTCATTAGGCCGTCTGGGATCTTGGGCGAACGCGTGGCGGAGAAAGTATGAAGAAAATGCTGGCAATTCTGCGCCACCCTTGGGTTGGCGCTGCACTCTGGGTTGGCGGCCTAATGGTGCCACTCGTGCTGAACCAGACCTGGGTATTCATCGCATCGCTTTTTGCCGTGTATGCCATTGTCGCGTTGAGCCAGGACATCGTGCTTGGCCGCGCCGGCATGTTCGATATGGGGCATGCGGTGTATTTTGGGGTCGGCGCTTACGTGACCGCGATTCTCAACACGCAATTCAACTGGCCGATCTTTGCAACTTGGCCCTTGGCCGTGGTTGCCGCAGCGCTGCTGGGCACCGTCCTTGCCGCGCCAATCGCCAAACTGCGCGGCGATTATTTGCTCGTGGCCACCATCGGTTTCAACGCCATTTTCATCCTCGCCCTAAACAATAACGTAGCTGGCATGACGGGCGGTGCGGATGGCATCTTCGGCATCGGCGTCCCCAGTCTTTTCGGTTGGCAAATCGGAAGCCAGAACGCCCAATTCTGGCTCGATTGGTTGGCCTTTGCGGCGGTATTGCTGCTCATCCGGAATCTCGACCGGTCGCATCTGGGTCGTACGCTCTACTACATCAAGCATGACCAGCTCGCGGCAACCACGATGGGCGTGGACGCGCGTGCCTACAGGGTTCTGGCATTTGCGTTGGGCGCAGCGCTTGCCGGGTTCGGCGGCACATTGTTCGCTGCGCTGATGGCCGCGGTCAGTCCGGGCGCTTTTGTATTTACGGAATCGGTAACCTTATTCGCAATTGTTCTTGTGGGCGGACAAGGTTCAATTCCGGGCGTTCTGCTAGGAACTGCACTAATGTTCGTCGTGCCGCAGGCCTTTCGTGGCTTTGCCCAATACCGCTACTTCGTGTTTGGCATCGCGATGGTCGTGGTAATGGTTCTACGCCCGCAAGGAATCTGGCCCCGGAGCCAGCGTAAGGAGCTGCAGCAATGAGCGCCTCGCTTTTGACGTTAGACGGCATTGGTATTCGCTTCGGTGGTTTGCAGGCAGTTGCGGACTTGAGTTTCGCCGTCGAACGCGGTGAGGTGTTCGGATTGATTGGGCCGAACGGGGCGGGCAAAACCACAGTCTTCAATCTCATCACTGGGGTTTACAGGCCCACTGAAGGCCACATTGCACTCGAGGGCACGGACATCACTGGTTGGGCACCACATCGCGTCGCCCGCGCGGGAATTTTCCGCACGTTCCAAACCATTCGTCTTTTTTACGGCCAGAGCGTGCTGGTGAATGTGCTGGCGGGCATGCACCTTCAGACCCACCAGCATTGGTGGCAAGGATTGCTGGCCACGCCCTCACAACGCCGTGAGGAGTTGGAACTACGCGCCAAGGCCATGGAGCTTTTGACACGATTGGAACTCGACTCCGTAGCACATGAGGACGTGGCTGCGCTGGCCTATGGCCTACAGCGCCGCGTGGAACTGGCTAGGGCGCTGATTGCCAAGCCCAAGCTGATGATTCTGGACGAGCCCGCTGCCGGTCTCAACGACCAGGAGTCAGCGGCACTCAACCGCACGATCCTTGCCGTGCGTGATCAAGGCATCAGCGTCTTGCTCGTGGAACACGACATGAACGTGGTGATGAACGTGACCGACCGCATCGTCTGCATTAATTTTGGGCGCAAGATCGCTCAAGGCACGCCTGAGGATATCCGTAACCATCCTGAAGTCATCGAGGCGTATTTGGGCAAGGATGACGATGACGATGCGGACGTGCGCGTCCCGGGGGCACTCGAAATCGCAGGAGGTGAAGCGTGAGGTTTCTCGACATTGAAAACCTGGATGTTCGGTACGGCCACATCCAGGCGCTCAAGGGTGTGAGCCTGAGTGTGGCGGAGGGCGAAATTGTGACGCTACTGGGGGCCAACGGCGCGGGCAAGACCACGCTGATGCGCAGCATTAGCGGCCTGTTGCGCCCGCACTCCGGCGACCTGCGCTTTCGTGGACAAAGCATTGCGCGGCTTGGCGCCGACAGCATCGTGCGCCTCGGCATTTCACAGGTTCCCGAAGGCAGGCGCGTGTTTCCCACGTTAACCGTTTCCGAGAATCTGATGCTTGGTGGCTATACCCGTCCACCTGGCGAAGTCGCTCAGAGCCTAGCCCAAGTCTTGCTGATGTTTCCTCGTCTCCAAGAACGCAGCAGACAGTTTGCCGGCACCTTGTCCGGCGGTGAGCAGCAGATGCTCGCCATTGGACGCGCGTTGATGGCCAAGCCCAAGCTGCTTTTGCTTGACGAACCCAGCCTTGGTCTCGCCCCGATCATTGTGCGTGACATCTTTCGTTCGCTACGGCAGATCCGCGAACAAGGCATGACTGTGCTGCTGGTGGAACAGAACGCCCGTATGGCGTTGAAATTGGCCGATCGCGGCTATGTCCTTGAAACCGGCCGCATCATGTTGGAAGGCAGCGCACAGGCGCTCCTGCAGTCTGCAGACGTGCAGGCGACTTACCTCGGCAAGGAATCTGGCGCCGCGGCCTCCGCGCCACAGGCGGTGTAATCAGCCGCGACGTCAATCCGATAGCCATGCAAGCACGTCGCGTGCGCATCTCAGGCGCCTGATGCGACCCTCGCCGCTGCGTTCCCGCCCTCTCCATCTCAAACGCAAATTCACTGCTCCGACTATGAACACTCCCAATGCAACCGCGACCCCGCGCACGTCTGCTTCACCCCGCCTGCCCGCCCCGGTCCGCGATGAAAATGAAGTTGTCCGCCACCTGCTCGAAAGCCTAACCGCTTTCGACTGGCCTAGCGCGATGGAGGCCGCTGAACCATGGGTGGTGGCAGTGCGCACTCATCCGGCACCGTTCTGGGCGCTGGAATCGCTGCTGCGCGAATACCCGATCGCCAGCAGCGAGGGGCTGGCGCTGATGCGCCTGGCCGAAGCGCTGCTGCGTGTGCCGGATACCGGAACAGCAGCCTTGCTCGCGGCCGATCAATTGGGACAGGCCAAGTTCGAGAAGGACGACACCAACTCCACTCTCAAAGCTTTGTCGGGGCGCCTGCTAGGCTTCTCGCGACGACTGCTCCCCGAGGACGATGCGGCCACACGCAGCCTCATTGCGCGCCTGGGTGCGGGCACGGTGGTGGCTGCTGCAGTGCGCGCCATCGCTTTGCTCGGCAAGCAGTTCGTGCTGGGGGAGACGCTCGATCACGCAGCCAAACGCGCGCTGGCCATGCGGCGCGAACAACCGAACCTTACCTTCTCCTATGACATGCTCGGCGAGGGCGCACGCACCGCGCAGGACGCCGCACGCTATATCGCGTCGTACCGGGCCACACTGGCCACGCTGGCCAAGCAACAAACACCCGGCGGACCCGAATTGCGTGATGGTATGTCCATCAAACTCTCGGCTCTGCACCCGCGCTTCGAGGAGACTCAACGCGAACGCGTGTTTGCCGAACTAGTCCCGGTGGGTGAATCCTTGGCGCGCGAGGCCGCCGCTGCGGATGTCAACCTCACGCTCGATGCAGAGGAGAGTGAGCGCCTGGAATTGCACCTCGATCTACTCGATGCCTTGGCCGAGCGCCTCGCTGCTGATCCGACAACAGCCCATTGGGGCGGGCTGGGCCTTGCCGTTCAGGCCTATCAGACGCGCGCGCCGGATACGGTGAAGGCCGTGGTGGCCATCGCCCGCGCGCGCGGGATGCGCCTGATGGTGCGTTTGGTCAAAGGTGCGTATTGGGACGCCGAAATTAAACGCGCCCAAGAGCTTGGCCTCGGCGGCTACCCGGTGTTCACGCACAAGCACCACACCGATGCGTGCTATCTCGCATGCGCCCAAATCATGCTGGATGCGGCCGCTGCAGTCGATGCCCCCCTGTACCCGCAATTTGCCACCCATAACGCCAGCACCATCGCTGCGGTGCTGAACTTGGCTTCGCAGCGTCCACAAGCCCGCTTCGAGTTGCAGCGGCTGCACGGCATGGGTGAAGGCATCTACCGCGAAGTGCTGAAGAATGCGACGCTGCGCTGTCGCGTCTACGCGCCGGTCGGCGAACACCGCGACTTGCTCGCCTACCTAGTGCGCCGTCTGCTTGAGAACGGCGCCAACACGTCGTTCGTGCACCTGCTGGCCGATACATCCGTGCCTGCGCAGGAATTGCTCCAGGATCCCCTGTGGTTAGCTGAGCGTGCGTCGCTTCCCAACCCGCGTGAGCTGTACGGTCTGTTGCATGGCGAACGACGCCTTAACCCATTGGGCTTTGACATCGCCGACGCACCTGCGCGCGAACCCGTGCTGGCAGCGGCGCGTGCCCTTCCCTTGCCTTCTGTGGCCGAGGCCACGGCGCAAGCGGTCGAGCAGACGATGCTCGCCTTGCATGCGGCGTTTCCCGCATGGGATGCCACGCCGTTGAGCGAGCGTTGTGCCATCTTGCTACGCACTGCGGATCTGCTCGAGCAGCGCCGCGACGCCTTCATCGCGTTAATGATGCGCGAAGCCCACAAGACCGTGGCCGACGCCTTGTCGGAAGTCCGCGAGGCCATTGACTACTGCCGCTACTACGCCCTGCAGGCGCGCCATCTCCTGGCGGAGCAGGTCCTGCCCGGACCCACTGGGGAGAGTGACAAGCTGCGAAGCCGCGGGCGCGGAGCCTTCGTGTGCATCAGCCCCTGGAACTTCCCGCTGGCTATTTTCGCCGGTCAAGTGCTTGCAGCACTGGCCGCCGGCAACACTGTTGCCGCCAAGCCCGCCGAGCAGACACCCGCCTGCGCGCAAGCGATTGTCGATCTGTTGTTCGAGGCCGGCCTACCGCGCGCCGTGCTCGCCCTGCTGCATGGCCCAGGCGAGACGATCGGCGCGGCACTCGTCGGCCACCCCCTCGCGGCCGGCGTGGCCTTCACCGGTTCCACGGCCGTGGCTCGGATCATCAATCGCACTCTGGCGGCGAAAACGGGTCCCATCGTCCCGCTGATCGCGGAGACGGGAGGGGTCAATGCCATGATCGTCGATTCCACCGCCTTACCCGAACAGGTCGTCGATGCCGTGGTGAGCTCCGCATTTCGTAGCGCCGGCCAGCGTTGCTCGGCTCTGCGCTTGCTGTGTGTGCAGGACGACGTGGCCGACGCGATGCTGGACATGCTCGCTGGAGCCATGACCGAATTGCGCATCGGCCCGGCCTGCGATCTGGCCACCGATGTCCCCCCCGTCATTGACGCTGAGGCTTGGGACGGTTTGCGTGCGCACACCCAGCGCTTGCAACGCGAAGCGCGATTGATTGCCACGACCCCATGGCCCACTGAATTCCCCGCCGCGAGCAGGGCAACCTCTGCGGCAGAAGGAAAGCCCGGCGCTGCCGCCCTCAGTTTGAAGTGCAAAGAGTCCGCCCTCTCACCTTGGGCTCATACCCCTGGGCGCGATCTGCACTTCGTGGCACCTGCGCTGTTCGAAATCACTGACGTCGCTCAAGCGCGCGATGAGATTTTCGGGCCCGTGCTGCAGGTGGTGCGCTGGAAGGCCGGCACGCTCGACGCCCTCGTCGATTCGATCAACGAACTGGGTTACGGCCTCACGCTGGGCGTGCAAACGCGCATCGACGGTCGCGCCCAGCGCATCGCCACACGCGCACGTTGCGGCAATGTCTATGTCAATCGCAACATGATCGGTGCCGTGGTCGGCGTCCAGCCCTTCGGCGGTGAAGGTCTCTCGGGCACAGGCCCCAAAGCCGGTGGCCCGCACTATCTCCTGCGCTTTTGCAGCGAACAATCTGTCACTGTCAACACCGCCGCAGCGGGCGGCAATGCAGCGTTGCTTGCGCAGGCCGCCCTTTGAGTATGCGCTGTCCACCCATCCGATGCGCTCCAAACCTGTGGCAGCCACGCAAGGTAAGGCGCTTCGCCTATGCGCCGAAACGATCAAACAGTCTCTGGGCACTCGCCGCGCATGCGCAGATCGAAACAATTGGCCGGGCACGTTCGCTTCCATGCCGTCGGCAGACGGCAAGCGTCCGCCGCGGCTGTGCACTTGGGGGGTATCCAAGAGTCGAAGCGCAGCCTCGGCACCTATTTAATAGAGGGGCTCGCTGGAGGCTGGGTAGCCCCGCCGCCCATAGCTGCGAAAAACAGTGCCGTATCGAGGTAGCGTTGGCTGATGGCGCGGGCGTAACCTAATCGTGCCTGTTGATAGATGCGCTGCGCGGCAAGCACCTGAAGGAAGCTTCCTGCGCCCGCCGCGTAGCCGTCACGCGCGAGACGCAATGACTCGGATGCGGCGTCGAGTGCCCTGCGCTGTGCAGCAATCAGCTGGGCGTCATGCTCGAGCGCCTGCAAGACATCGGCCACCTGGTTAAACGCTACAAGCACGGTCTGGCGATACGCGGCAAGTTGAGCATTGAAGGCATCGATCGCCGCCTGCTGCTG
>JAGWOZ010000048.1 GCA_028870715.1 Betaproteobacteria bacterium
GAAGGCGTGCGCGCGTACAAGACCGATAGCGGGACGGCCATCTTCCGCCTGCGCGATCACACCGAGCGGCTGTTCAACAGTGCCAAGATCTTGCGTATGCAGATTCCCTTCACCCCCGAGCAGGTGATGCAGGCGCAAATCGATGTGGTTCGCGTCAATGGGTTCGACTCCTGCTATATCCGCCCCCTGACATGGATCGGCGACAAAAAACTTGGCGTCTCGCCCCGCGGAAACACCATCCACCTGATGATCGCCGCTTGGCCCTGGGGCGCCTATCTCGGCGAAGAGGGCCTGAAAAAAGGCATTCGGGTCAAGACCTCCAGCTACACACGCCACCACGTGAACATCACCATGTGCAACGCCAAGGCTGTGAGCAACTACACAAACTCGATCCTCGCCAACCTTGAGGTAACCGCGGATGGCTACGATGAGGCACTGCTCCTGGATCCTCAGGGCTTCGTCAGCGAGGGCGCAGGCGAGAACATTTTTGTGGTCCGTGAAGGCGTGCTATACACGCCGGATCTGTCGTCGGGCGCGCTCAACGGCATCACGCGCAAGACCGTGTTCGCGATTTGCGAAGATCTGGGCCTGACGATCAAGGAAAAGCGCATCACGCGCGATGAGGTTTACATCGCTGACGAAGCGTTCTTCACCGGGACTGCGGCTGAAGTCACGCCCATTCGGGAGCTCGACGGCGTGACCATCGGGCCCGGCCAGCGCGGCCCCATCACCGAGCGCATTCAAAATGCATTTTTTGACATCGTCGGCGGGCGCAACGCGAAGTATGCGCCGTGGCTAACCAATGTGTGAAGCGGCCTCACACCTTCCTCTCGAGCGCAACCCCATGAGTGCCATCCCCAAACCCGACATGCCTGTGGTCGAACTCAAGGCCAAGGATCTTCCCGCCCACTGCCCCAACCCGAATATGCCCATCTGGAGCAGCCATCCCCGCGTGTTCATTGACATCACCCACGGCGAGGCCGCCTGCCCGTATTGCGGCACGCGCTACCGCCTGGCTGCTGGCGAAGCGGCGCACGGGCATTGATCCCGTCCAAAGCCCTTCACCTCGCTCACGCCCACCGAGCGTTCGACGGACCAGCATTCAGCGCGCCATGCCCCGCGCCCTCCTGATCGCCCCCCAGTGGATCGGCGACGCAGTGATGGCGCAGCCGCTCGTGGCAATGCTGGCTGCGCGCGGCGAGCAGGTCGCGGCGCTCGGGTTGCGCTCGGTCGCGCCGGTCTTGCGGGCGATGCCCGGCGTCACCGAAGTTATTGAGGCGCCCTTCCGCCACGGTCGCCTGGACATTGCCGCCCGCTGGCACGTCGCCACTGTGCTGCGCGCCGGTGGGTACGCGCGCGCCTACATCCTGGGCAACAACGTCAAATCGCGACTGGTGCCATGGCTGGCGAGGATTCCCGAGCGCATCGGCTATGCGGGAGAAGCTTCCGGGCTGCTGCTCACCTGCAAACTTCATGCGCAAGGCCACTCCGGCCGAGCCGACATGCGCAAGCATTACGCGCAACTGGCCGGCGCCGACGCCCACGCAGCGCTCGCGGAGCCGACCTTGCAGGTTGCCCCGGACATTGCGGCCAGCGTGCGCGCCCGCTTTGGCCTCCCCGCGCGCTGGATCGCGGTATGTCCAGGCGCCGAGTACGGGCCTGCCAAACAATGGCCCGCGCACCACTACGGTGCGCTTGCGCTGCGAGCACAACGCGATGGGTACGCGGTCGCCGTTCTCGGGGCTCCCTCGGACGTGCAGGCTGGAGAGGCCATTGCGCGCCTCGCCCCGCACGCCATGAATCTGTGCGGACGCACACGACTGGATGAGGCCATCGCGCTCCTCGCCGGGGCCAGCGGCGTGGTCAGCAACGACTCGGGGCTGATGCACATTGCCGCTGCGCTGAGCCGCCCCACGCTCGGCATCTACGGCTCCACCGACCCTCGCCACACGCCGCCCGCAGCCCACCACAGCGCCACGCTCTGGCTGCATCTGCCGTGCAGCCCATGTTTCGCGCGTGCCTGCCCGCTCGGACACCTCAACTGTTTGCGCGGCATCCTGCCGGAGACGGCATGGGCTGCGCTAGAGGGCTTGATGCAGGATTGAGTCGGCGTGGCTCACCTGTGCATCGACTTGTGGGCCCGGCGCAAGCGCTGCCGTTGACCCTCGCACCACACAACGCCCGCCGAGAAGGACTTTGCGCGGCGGCAGCGCCGGATTGGCTAATCGTTCGAGCAGGATGGACATTGCCGTGCGGCCAATGGCCTCCAGGGGTTGCTCGATAACCGTCAAGCCGGGACCGACGAGTTCGGTCCAGCTCTCGTTGTCGAAACCAGCCACGGCCACGTCCTCGGGGATCACCAACCCGGCTGCACGCACCGCACGCACGACCCCCATGAGCAGCAGGCCGTTGCTCGCCACCCAGGCTTGCGGCCGCTCACTGCGCTCAAGAAGATGGCGAACCTCGGTCTGCGCCGCCTCGATCTGGGGTGGTACGAACGCCGCTTGGATCTCCACACCCAGGCGCAGAGCGGCGGCGACGAAACCGTCGTGGCGCTCGATACCGCTGCTGCTGGCGTTGCCAAAAATTCCGGCGATTCGGCGGTATCCCTGGGCATGAAGATGCTCCATGAGCATCGCGCTTGCGGCGCTGTTGTCCAACACAACGGCATCTTGCTTCCCGTGCGGGCTGACACGATCGATCAACACCAGCGGAAACCCGATGTCTCGCTGATCCAGGGTCTGCGCGGTCTGTCGTGTCGGCGCGAAGATCACGCCGGTGACGCGCTCCTCTTCCATCAACTTGAGGTAGATCGCTTCCTTATCGGGGTTTTCGTCGGTGTTGCACAAGATGACGCGCAGGCCGTGTTGATATGCGACATCCTCCACGGCGCGGCTCACTGCCGTAAAAAACGGATTGCGCAGATCAGCAAGGATCAACCCGATGGTGCCGGAGTGGCGCGAACGCAGCCGCCGTGCCGAGAGATTCGGGCGATAGCCGGTTTCACCAATTGCGGCTTCGATGCGCGCCATCAGCTTGGGGCTGACCGCGGCAACACCGCTGAGCGCGCGCGACACCGTAGCGACCGACACCCCAGCAACCCGTGCGACATCCTTGATACTTGAGCTCATGTGTAAACGATATCACAAAAATGACAATTCGTTCCAGCTAAACAAAGCGATACCTACGACTTTTTACCGAATTTCAGGGAAAACACCAAGAGTTCTTGCTTGATTACCGAAATGTAAACGTTATCATTTCAAAACATCAAAAGGAGACAATCATGGTAGCTGCTTCCCCTGCCGAACTGCTTTCCGAAGCACGTGTCAGGCTGGCGTCGCACCCTCGGGACAAAGGGGCCGCGATTGCCGAAGCCACCCAACTGCTGATCGCCAGCGGCTGCGTGGCCCCGGGTTTCGAGGCCAGCGTGATGGCCCGCGAGGACGTCGCAAATACCTATCTCGGGCACGGCGTGGCCATTCCCCACGGCTTGGGCAAAGACCGCAATCAGGTGCTGCGCGACGGACTGGCCATTCTTCAAATTCCGCAAGGGGTGGAGTGGAACCCGGGGCAGCGCGCTCATCTCGTGGTGGCCATCGCCGCGCAGTCGGACAACCACATCGCCATCCTGCGTCGGCTCACCCGCCTGATCCAGGATGAGCAGCGCCTACAGGCCCTCTTCACAACCCCGCACACGGCCGATCTCCTTGCTGCGCTTGGCGACGACGCAGCGCCTGCGCCCACGCAGGCGGCCTCGGATCTGGCTGAACGCATCGACTGGATGGTGCGCTACCCAGCCGGATTGCACGCGCGACCAGCATCGGTGTGGGTCGAGGCGGCACGTAAATGCGGTGTGCGCATGCAGGCCCGCCATGGCGGCGAAGTGGCCGATGCGCGCAATCTTGTGGGCCTGCTGGGCCTGGGCCTGCGCTATGGGCAGACGGTTGTCCTCTCGGCCGAAGGTGAAGGCGCTCGCGCCGCGCTCGAAGGCTTTCGCACGCTGATCGACGCGCTCACCCCTCAAGAGCAGGCCGATGCGGCAAAAGCGGCCACGCCCATGCTTGGCTCGGCCTGGTCGCCTCCCGGCAAGCTCGCGGTGGTGCCCGGCATTGCGGCAAGTCCCGGCCTCGCCATTGGCACCCTGCATATCCTCGCGGCAGCTCAGCCCCAAATCCCCGACCTGCCCGGCACACTTGATCAGGGCGCCGATCAGCTCAATGCCGCCATCGTCGGCACGCAAGAACAGCTCACCGCACTGGCCGACGATACCGCGCGACGCCTTGGCGCAGCAGAGGCTGGCATCTTTCGCGCGCAGCGCGAACTGCTCAAGGACAGTGATCTGATCACCCTGGCTTGCCAGATCATGGTGGAGGGCCACGGCGTGGCGTGGTCCTGGAATCAGGCGGTGGAACGCATGGCCTGCCGGCTTGCGGCGCTGGGCAACCCCGTCCTGGCCGGCCGTGCGTCGGATTTGCGCGACGTCGGGCGGCGCGTGCTGGCACGGCTGGAGCCATCCGTCCAGCTTGGCAGCCTCTCGGATCTGCCCGACACGCCCTGCATCGTGGTCGCGGACGATCTTTCGCCATCCGATACTGCCGCCATTGACATGCGGCGTGTCGTGGGCCTCGCCATCGCGCAGGGCGGGCCGACATCGCACACGGCCATCCTGGCCCGCACGCTGGGACTGCCGGCTATCGTTGGCGCCGGCGCCGCGCTGATGGCGCTGCAAAGCGGCGCACAAGCAATCATCGACGGAGCGGGTGGCAAGCTTTACCTTGAACCCAGCGAGCTGGACCTTGCGTCCGCGCGTGACTGGATGGCGCGCGAAAGCACGCGACGCGCCGAGGAAAAGGCCGAGCGGGGCAAGCCCGCGCGCACAAGCGATGGGCACACGGTGGCCATCGGCGCCAATGTGAACCTCCCCGACCAAGTGCCGCTTGCACTGCACGAAGGCGCTGAAGGCGTGGGGTTGATGCGCACGGAGTTTCTCTTCCTGGAGCGCGGCGAAACCCCCGACGAAGACGCCCAGTTCGCGGTGTACCGCGGCATGATCGATGCACTCGATGGCCGGCCACTGATCGTGCGTGCGCTGGACATTGGCGGCGACAAGCAAGTCGCGCATCTGCAGCTGCCGCAGGAGGCCAACCCTTTCCTGGGCGTACGCGGGGCACGCTTGCTGCTGCGCCGCCCAGACCTGCTGCAGCCCCAGTTGCGCGCGCTCTACCGGGCAGCCAAAGCCGGTGGCGATCTGTCCATCATGTTTCCCATGGTGACCAGCGAGGACGAAGTCCGCGCACTGCGCGCCGCATGCGAGTTGGTTCGGTCCGAACTCAATGCGCCTCAAGTGCCCATCGGCATCATGATCGAAGTTCCCGCTGCGGCAATCCAGGCTGATTTGCTGGCCGCCCACGTCGACTTCTTCTCCATCGGAACCAATGACCTGACCCAGTACACATTGGCCATGGATCGCCAGAACCCCGAGCTTGCGCCACAGGCCGACAGTCTTCATCCCGCGGTCTTGCGCCTCATCCGCAGCACCGTTGAAGGCGCGAGCCGCCACGGCCGCTGGGTTGGGGTGTGCGGCGGCATCGCCGGCGATCCATTCGGCGCGACCTTGCTCGCGGGCCTGGGTGTGCACGAATTGTCCATGACGCCTCGCGACATCCCCGGCGTGAAGGCGCGAATGCGCGCAAGCAACCGCCGATCCCTCGGGGAACTCGCTGCCCGGGCCCTGGCTGCCCAGTCCGCACAGGCCGTGCGAGCCCTTGACGAGGAGGCGCCATGAACACGCCTCAGCTACCTGTGGTCACGGTCACCTTCAATCCGGCGATCGACGAAACGATCACCCTGGATGCGCTGCACCCAGGAACCGTGCATCGCGCGCAAGCCGTGCGCTTCGACCCCGGCGGCAAGGGAGTGATCGTCGCCGGTTGCCTGGCTGACTGGGGCCAGCGCGTGGTGGCCACCGGTTTGCTCGGCAAGGACAATGACGCGCCATTTACCGAACTCTTTGCCGCCAAAGGCATCGAGGACCGCTTTTGCCGCTTCTCGGGCCTCACCCGGGTCAACGTCAAGCTCGTCGATCGTCGAGACACGACAGACATCAACCTGCCGGGAGCGGACGTGGCGCCCGAGCAACGGCAGAGGGGGCTCGATGCGGTCCTGGAACTGGGCAGCACCGGCACCGTCGTCGTCCTCGCCGGCAGCCTGCCTGCCCACTTCCCCGACGACACGTACGCACACTGCATCGCCGCATTCGCCGCACGCCAGGTGCGCGTGGTGCTCGACACATCGGGTCCACCGCTTGCTGCGGCGCTCCAGGCTGCTGCGGGTGCACTGCCCTATGCCGTCAAACCCAACCGCAGCGAGCTTGCGGCCTGGGCCGGTCGGCGCTTGCCCACACGCGCCGACCTGGTTTCAGCAGCGCGCGATCTTCTGGCTCGCGGCGTGGCGCTGGTCGCCGTTTCGCTGGGCAGCGAAGGCGCCGTCTTCGTCACGCGCGACACGGTGTTGCATGCCAGGCTCCCGGCGATGCGCCCAACCAGCACCGTGGGCGCCGGCGACGCCATGGTCGCCGGCATCGTCGCCGGGATCAACAGTGGCGCATCCATCGAGGACGTCGCCCGCCTGGGCACGGCCTTCGCGCACAGCAAGCTCGGGCAGATCGGCGCCAATCTCGGTGACCCCGCACAAGTGCGCAGCCATGCTGCCCATGTGGTCATCGAACGACTGAACTAAAGCTGCTCCCACCTCATACAGGAGACACACCATGGGTCCAATGTTCGCATCCATCGCAGCCGCAGACCGCACGGTCGCCGGCGTGCTCGCGGCTGAGGCGCTGCGGCACGCTGCCACGGCCAAGGGCACGGCAATCGACATCGAAGTCTCGACCACCGAGGGGGTGCTCAACCCGCTGGTGCGCTCGCAAATGACCTCCGGTGGCACCCTGCTCGCCGTGGGCGCGGTCGACAGCGCGAATCCGAAGTTTGCCGGATTGCACATCATCCACGCAGGGCTTGACCAAGTCCTCGCCGATCCACACGCTGCCCTGGCGCTGGCGCTGCACAGCGAACCCCCAGCGACCGATGCATCGGGCCTGAAACCCCAACGCATCGTGGCCATTACCTCCTGCCCAACGGGCATTGCGCACACCTTCATGGCAGCCGAAGGGCTGCAACAGGCCGCCAAGGAACTGGGCATCGCAATGCGGGTGGAGACGCAAGGCTCTGTGGGCGCCCAGGACGCGCTCACCGAGGCCGAGATTGCTGCAGCAGACGTCGTCATCATTGCCGCTGACCGGCAGGTCGAGTTGGGCCGCTTTGCCGGCAAACGCGTGCTGTTGAGTGGCACAAAGCCGGCAATCAACGATGGCAAAGCGCTCATCCGGCGTGCCCTGGCGGAAGCGCAGGTGCAGGAGCGTGGCCAAGCGCGTGGGGACGCGTCGGCTGCTGCCAAACCGGCCGCCACGGCCAAAGCGCGCACCGGCCCCTACAAACATCTGATGACCGGGGTATCGTTCATGCTGCCCTTCATCACGGCCGGCGGATTGCTCATCGCCCTGGCATTTGCGTTTGGCGGCATCTACGCCTATGAGCACAGCGGCACACTGGCTTATGCGCTGTTCCAGATCGGTGCCAAGTCAGCCTTCGTGCTCATCGTGCCGGCGCTGGCGGGCTACATCGCCTATTCAATCGCCGATCGTCCGGGCATTGCTCCAGGCATGATCGGCGGGCTGATTGCGGCCAATCTGGGTGCAGGTTTCCTTGGCGGCATCGTCGCCGGCTTCATTGCCGGCTACGGCACCGACTGGTTCAACCGCCACTTGCGCCTGCACCGCAGCATCGAGGGCCTGAAGCCCGTGCTCATCCTGCCACTGCTGGGCACCCTGCTCACGGGCTTGCTGATGATCTACGTGGTGGGCACCCCGGTGGCGCACGCCCTGGCGTTTCTCACGCAGTGGCTCAAGGGCATGCAGGGCGCCAGCGCTGTCGTGCTCGGCATGCTGCTGGGCGCCATGATGGCGTTCGACATGGGTGGCCCGGTGAACAAGGCCGCCTATACGTTTGCCACGGGCCTGCTTGCCAGCCAGGTCTTCACGCCGATGGCGGCCGTCATGGTCGCTGGCATGACCCCGCCGCTTGCTGTTGCCCTTGCGTCCTGGTTGTTTCCACGACGATTCACGCTTGAGGAACGTGAGGCGGGCGGGGCGACGGCGTTGCTCGGGCTGTCCTTCATCACAGAAGGCGCCATTCCCTACGCCGCACGCGACCCGCTGCGGGTGATTCCTGCCAACATGGTTGGCTCGGCTGTGGCCGGGGCAATCTCCATGGTTGCAGGCGCTCAGCTCCGGGTGCCACATGGCGGCGTATTCGTCCTTCCCATTCCGAACGCCGTCACCCATCTGGGCCTGTATGTGGTCGCACTCGCCGCTGGTACGGCGGTCAGTGCAGCGCTGCTGGGCTTGTTCAAAAAGAGCGTCGGCTGATGACGCGACCCATTTCAACGAGGAGACCACAATGAACTATCGCAAGAACCTGGCGCGCGCCACAATCGGTGCAGCAGCGCTAGTACTGGCGGCAGGCCTGGCACACGCGGCGGATCTGACGCCGGGTCAATACGGCTTGGGCAACGGGCTGACCCTTTCGGCAAACTACACCGGCGAGGCTGCGGCCAACACCACTGGCGGTCTGCATCGCGGTTCGGCCTATGCCGGCCAGCTGTTTCTGGGCGCCGATCTCGACCTGCAGAAAATGCTGGGATGGAACGCCACGAGCGTGCACATCGCCGTGACCCAGCGCCACGGGCAAAGCCTGGCGTCCGAGGCGATCGGTAACAACACCTCTGTCCAGGAAATTTACGGCACCCAGAACCTGCATTTGGCCTATTTCACGATCGAGAAACAGCTGTTCGGCGGCCGCCTCGAACTGCAAGGTGGCCGCACCGTCGCCAATATCGACTTCCTCAACTCGCCGCTGTACTGCAACTTCCAGAGCAACTCGGCATGCGGCAATCCGACATTCGTGTTCAAGGACAGCAACTTCACCTACTTCCCCGCATCCAGCTGGGGTGGATACGCCAAGGGCTGGCTGACCGAGAGGTTCTATGCCAAGGCCGGTGTCTACGAAGTCAACCCCAACGACAAACGGGCGAGTGACCATGGCATCAACTGGAGCACGGGTGACGCAACAGGCGTGATCGTGCCCTGGTCCGTGGGCTACGCCACGACCTTCGCCAATGACACCCATCCGCGGAACTATGAGATTGGTGGCTGGCTCGACCGCTCCGACTACACCGATCCGCTCCTTGATGCCAACGGCAACGATGCGGTCCTCACCGGCCTGCCCTACCGCACCGACCGTAACCGTTCGGGGGCCTATGTACGCTTCAATCAGATGGTGTGGCGCCCGGACCTGAATACCAAGCGGGGCCTGACCGTGTTCGGCGTGGCCATGACCAAGCTTGCAGGGCGGGTCAACGAGAGCAACTTTCTTGAACTCGGCGCGGTGATGCAGGGACCCTTCGCATCGCGGGAGCATGACACGCTGGGCTTTGTGATCAACCAGCAGCGCTTTTCCAGTCTGGCGCTGCAAAACATCCAAGTGGCGCTTGCCTCGGTGGGCGTCACGACGCCGGTACCCGACAACGAAATCATGATGGAGCTCGCTTACGGCTATCAGCTCAGTCCCGGCATTCGCCTCTCACCCAACGTGCAATACATCGTGCATCCAGACCAGCAGGCCGAGCCCTTTCGAACGTCCGCGATTGGCAACGCCTTCGTCATCGGTCTGAAATTCACCGTGGCGCTCTAAATGCCTTTTTGTCTTGAGCCGTCGGCGCGCACGCTCGCCTGGGTCCATGCCGCGTTTGCAGCGCACAGCCCATGGCATGCTGACCACCCTTGCGCATGAGCGCCGAAAGGCATGAAGGGCGGGGCTGCTGTCGCAACTCCCGCCCTTCATGCCTTTCGATACCTGCCGGCGGCGCGCCGTGCGCACAGCCGGTGGGCTTAGAGGTGTTGCAGGTCAGCGACCGCCATCGCGTCGTGGCGCACCCGAAGTGCTGCGGCGGCCGGCATCGCGCCGAGGCGCGGCGGCGCCATCACGGCGTCCACTGCCATGTGCATGACCGGTGGCGTCGCTGCGCCCGTGACCATGGCCTGCCGAGGCCCGGCTCGGGGCCTCGCCACGGCGTGCACCGCCGCCCGAGGGCTTTCCAGCGCCGATGGTCGTACGGCCGACGCGAATGGGCTGCGCGCGCTCCTTGGGGTCCGGTTCGAACCCGGCGATCACGTGACGGTCAATCGGGCGACCGATGAGGTTTTCGATGTCGCGAAGAAAGCGCAACTCATCTACGCAAACCAGGGAGATCGCCTGGCCTTCGGCCCCCGCGCGCCCGGTGCGTCCAATCCGATGCACGTAGTCTTCCGGCACATTGGGCAACTCGTAGTTCACGACCATCGGCAATTGGTCGATGTCGATCCCGCGCGCTGCGATGTCTGTGGCCACCAGCACTTGCAGCTTGCCACTCTTGAATGAAGCCAGCGCACGGGTCCGCGCACCTTGACTCTTGTTGCCGTGGATGGCGTCGGCGCCGATGCCGTCCGTGTTGAGCTGTTCAGCCAGTCTGTTGGCTCCATGCTTGGTGCGCATGAAAACCAGGACCTGGTACCAGTTGCTCTCGCGAATCAGGTGCGACAGCAATTCACGCTTGCGCTCGCGACCCACCGGATGCACGGACTGTCGCACGGTCGCCGCGGTCGCATTGCGACGCGCCACCTCGATCACCGCCGGCTTGTTCAACAAGCCGTTGGCCAGGGTCTTGATCTCGTCCGAGAAGGTCGCCGAAAACAGCAGGTTCTGGCGCTGCTTGGGCAGCAGCGAGAGCACGCGCTTGATGTCATGGATGAACCCCATGTCCAGCATGCGATCGGCCTCGTCGAGCACCAGGGTATTGATGCCGGAGAGATTGAGCGTACGCTGGCCGTGGTGGTCAAGCATGCGCCCGGGCGTTGCCACGACGATATCCACGCCGCGCTTGAGGGCGTCAATCTGCGGCTGCATGCCCACGCCACCGTACATCACCATGCTGCGAAGCTGCAACTGCCGGCCGTAATCACGCACGCTTTCCGCCACCTGGGCAGCAAGCTCGCGCGTGGGAACCAACACGAGCACGCGCGGAATGACGCGTCCCTGCGCGTCACGCGCCTGCTCGCTCTGGCTCAGGCGATGCAGGATGGGCAACGTGAAGGCGGCCGTCTTGCCCGTTCCGGTTTGCGCCGCAGCCAGCAGATCGCCACCGGCAAGGACTGCCGGAATGGCCTGAGCCTGAATTGGGGTGGGGGTGGTGTAGCCCTGCGCCGACACGGCACGCAGGATAGGCTCGGCAAGTCCGAGTTGATCAAAGTTCATGGAGTCTTTCGAAGCCGCGTGCCACAAGGCTTGGCGGCAGGTGCCTGGCAACCGCTCGACCGGGAGGACGAACACCAGCTTGTTGCAAGGCTGAGCCGGAACATTCCGGCAGGAGGTCAGATTGACAGGGTGTGCAGAACTGGGCAGCACACCGCAGACGCATACTATAGCAGTGATTGCTGCGGTTTGCGCAATGCATCAAGCGCAGAACCTCAAAACCGCGCCCGCGTCAGCGCGTAAATGCCCGCCAGCACGAGGGCCGTGCCAAGAAGCAGCCAAGGCGTGAACGGCTCATGCAGCAGCCAGACGCTCAGTGCGATGGTCGACAGCGGACCGAGCATTCCCGTCTGCGCCGTGAGTGCCGGGCCGATGCGCTCGATCGCCATCATCACCATCAGGATTGGCGCCACGGTGCACACAGTCGCGTTGAGCAGGGACAGCCACACCACCGGCATGGGCACCCATGCCGCCTGCCAGGGTTTGATCAGCGCGAACTGGGCGATGCAAAAAAGGCTGGCCACCACGCCGGCCCACCCAGCCAGGCGCAGCGACCCCAGTTCCCCCACAAGCTTGCCGCTCATCAGCAGATACACCGCATACGACAGCGCACTGCCCAGCACCAGCGAGGCGCCCAGCACCGCATGCGCGCCCTGCACGCCAATTTCCTGGGCGAACACCACCAGCACGCCCGCGTAGCTCAATGCGATGGCTGCAGCATGACGCCATCCCACGCGCCTGCCAAAGGCCACGGCGCCGATCAGCAGCACGAAGCTCGGATTGAGGTACAAAATGAGCCGCTCAAGGCTGGCCGTGATGTCCTCCAGACCCATGAAGTCGAGCATGCTGGCGGCGTAATACCCGGTGAACCCGAGCACAAGCACGATGCGCGCCTGCGACGGCGTGAGACTTGCCTTGCCGCGCCCGGCCCACCACGCCATGACTGCGAACAACGGCAGGGCGAACAGCATGCGGTAAAAGATCAGCGTGACCGCGTCGATCGGCCATTCGTAGATCAGCTTGGCGAGGATTGCCTTGCCCGAAAAGGCAATCGCTCCGGCCGAAGCCAGCAGCAGGCCCGCTCGCAACGCTCCTGGACGCGAGGCGGCGCTGGTGGGCGGACGTACGGTGACTGCGGGCGGCGGAGGCGATGGCATGGACATGGGCGAGGCGTGAAGGTCGAAAAAAACAGGGAGCGGCGTCGGCGCACACGCGTCTGGCCTTGCTTATGCTATGGGGCTTTCCACAAACGCACCCAAGCTGCCATGTCCATCTATACCAACCTCCAAAATCTCGGCATCACCCTGCCTCAGGCTTCCGCCCCGGCAGCCGCATACCTCCCGTTCGTGCAAACCGGCAAGCTGTTGTTCCTTTCGGGCCACATCAGCAAGAAAGACGGCCAGGTCCTGGCCGGACAGCTCGGACGCGACCTCACCACGGCGCAGGGCCAGGAGGCCGCGCGACTTGTCGCCATCGATCTGATGGGCACGCTGCATGCGGCTTGCGGCGACCTGCATCGCGTGCGCCGCATCGTCAAACTCCTGGGCCTGGTGAACTCCACGCCGATTTTCACCGAGCAGCACCTGGTGATCAACGGCGCCTCCGAACTGCTTGGGCAGGCATTTGGCGACCTTGGCCGCCACGCGCGCAGCGCCTTCGGTGTGGCCCAGCTGCCCATGGGCGCAGCGGTGGAGATCGAACTCATCGCCGAACTCGACTGATTCCGCCTTCGCGCGCCATCGTTCCATTGATGCGCGCGAAGTCTAGATCGCGCGCAAGGCCACGGGCTTGAAGCCGGCCGTGCCCACCGCCTTGCCTTTGCGCGCGCGCTTGGCCACGTAGTCGTTCTGGGTTCGCGGTGTCAGCGTCTGAACCTTGGCAACACCCCCGCGCCCGCTACCTGCAACCTCCAGCGTCTCGCCAGGGGCCAAAGCGCAGGTGGCTCGCACCGTTTCCTTGGGATCCAGGGCCATCAGCAGCACGCCGCGCCCGCCGCGGGGCAGTTCGCGCAATTCGTCGACGCCGAAGATCAGCAATCGGCCCCCGCTCGACAGCACGGCAACGCGGTCGGCCGCTTGCATGTCACCTTGCTCACCCGCCACGCGCTGGAGCGGCTGCGGCGGCAACAGAGACTCCCCACCTTCGATCGGGACGAAGGTCTTGCCGGCCCTTTGGCGGCTCGACAGATTTTCAGCACGGGCGACAAATCCATAACTGGCACTCGACGCAAACAGCAAGGGCATGCTGGCCGGGCCGGCCCAGTAGTGAGCGGGACTGGCGCCAGGAGCCAGGTCAATGAAGCTCGTCACCGGCTGTCCGTCACCGCGCCCGCCAGGGAGTTGCGCGATGGCGATGCTGTAGGCTCGGCCATCGCTGCCCAGGACCCACAGCTGGCCCGTGGAGCGGGTCTCGAACGTGGCGCGAAGCGCATCACCCGGCTTGAAACTGAGGTTGGCAACTCCAAGACCGTGGCCCTTCTGCGTGCGCAGCCAACCCTTTTCGGAGACGATGACCGTCACCGGTTCGTCCGCCACGCGCACCTCCAGCGTGGCGCGGCTTTGGGCCTGGATCAGCGTGCGGCGATCATCACCGAACTGCTTGGCGTCCGCCTCAATTTCCTTGATCACCCGGCGTGTCAGAGCCTTGTCATCCGAAAGCAACTTTTGCAGCTCGCCCTGCTCGCCGGTGAGCTTGTCAATCTCCTGCTCGATCTTGATCGCTTCGAGCCGGGCAAGCTGACGCAGCCGGATTTCCAGGATGTCTTCGGCCTGGCGGTCGGTAAGCCCGAAGTACTGCATCAGCGCGGGCTTGGGTTCCTCGGATTCCCGGATGATGCGAATGACCTCGTCGATATTCAGCAGGACGATGCGCCGCCCTTCCAGAATATGCAGACGATCGTCAACCTGTTGCAACCGGTGACTGCTGCGGCGTCGCACGGTGGCCTGCCGGAATGTGGTCCATTCGCGCAGGATGTCGAGCAGTCCCTTCTGTCGCGGCTTGCCATCCGCGCCAACCATCACCAGGTTGAGCGGCACGCTTTGCTCAAGGCTGGTGGTGGACAGCAGCACGGACACCAGCTCATCCACGGGCACACGCGAACTCTTGGGTTCGAACACGAGGCGCACGGCAGCGTCGCGCCCGGCTTCGTCGCGCACGCCGTCCAGAACGGCGAGCACCGTTTGCTTGAGCTGTTGCTGTTCGGCGCTGATGGTCTTCTTGCCGACCTTCGGCTTGGGGTCGGTGATCTCCTCGAGTTCCTGCAGCACGCGCTGCGCACTGGTCGCAGGCGGCAACTCGGTGACAACCAGCTGCCACTGGCCACGGGCGAGATCCTCCACGGTCCAGCGCGCCCGCACCTTCAGGCTGCCGCGTCCGCTGACATAGGCGTCGCGGATGTCTTCCGGGCCACTGATGATCTGGCCTGCGGTGGCAAAGTCCGGCCCCGGCATGAGCGCCAGGATCTCGTCGATCGAGACCGTCGGCTTGCGCAGCATGGCCACGCAAGCCCCTGCCACCTCCCGCAGGTTGTGCGCAGGAATCTCCGTGGCCATGCCCACCGCGATGCCCGACGCGCCATTGAGAAGCACGAAGGGGAGCCGCGCCGGCAACAAGCGTGGCTCGGTGGTGGAGCCGTCGTAGTTCGGCGCGAAGTCCACCGTGCCCATATCCACCTCATCCAGCAAGAGGCGGGCCACGGGTGTAAGCCGCGCTTCGGTGTAGCGCATGGCCGCGGCCCCGTCACCGTCGCGGCTGCCGAAGTTTCCCTGGCCGTCAATCAGCGGATAGCGTTGGGCGAAGTCCTGAGCGAGGCGCACCAGCGCGTCATAGGCAGCCTGGTCGCCATGCGGATGGTATTTGCCCAGCACGTCGCCCACCACGCGGGCAGACTTCACCGGCTTGGCGCCCGAAGCAAGGCCCATGCGGTCCATGGCATACAGAATGCGCCGCTGCACAGGTTTGAGCCCGTCGCAGACGTCCGGCAACGCACGGCCCTTGACCACGGAAATCGCATAGTCGAGATAGGCCTGCCGCGCGTAGTCCGCCAGCGAAAGGCTGTCGTTGTCGGAAAGGTCCGGTGAGGGCGGCTGCTGTGCCGATGAGACGGCGAACAGATCGGGAGTCGGGTCGGATGGTCCGGGAGTCGAAGTCATGGGGCAAAGTGAATCAAGAATCAGTCATGGCACTTGCGGGGCCTGTCCATCGCGCACGTTGCAATGGCCTTCGTGGTCGCGTACGGGCGCCCGCTGCGCCGGGGTCAGGAACGCAAAGGTCGGCGCCCTTCGCAGTGTCTCAAACGTCCACCTCGACGCGGTCGCCAAACGCCTCCATCAGCTCGCGCCGGGCCTGGGCTTCGCCCTTGCCCATGAGCTGCACGAAAAGGGCGGTGGTTGCCGCTTCGCCTGCGCGCCCCAGTTGCACGGGCAGCAGGCGGCGAGTGTCCGGGTTGAGCGTGGTCTCCCACAGCTGCTCGGCGCTCATCTCGCCCAGGCCCTTGAAACGGGACACGCTCCAGCCGCCCTCTTTCACCCCATCCTTGCGCAAGCGGTCGAGGATCGCCTGCAGTTCGCCCTCGTCCAGCGCGTAAAGCTTTGCGGCCGGCTTTTTTCCCCGGGCTGGCGCGTCCACACGGAAGAGAGGCGGGCGAGCCACGTACACGTGGCCGCGCGCGACAAGTTGCGGAAAATGGCGGAAGAAAAGAGTCAGCAGCAGAACCTGGATGTGCGAACCATCCACGTCCGCATCGCTCAGGATGCAGATCTTGCCGTAGCGAAGCTGGCCGAAGTCCACGGCATCGCCCAAGCCATGCGGGTCCAGCCCGATGGCCACCGCCATGTCATGGATTTCCTGGTTGGCGAACAGGCGGTCGCGATCGACCTCCCACGAATTGAGCACCTTGCCCCGCAACGGCAGCACGGCCTGGTACTCCTTGTCGCGCCCCATCTTGGCCGAGCCCCCCGCGGAATCACCCTCCACGAGGAACAGCTCGTTGCGCGCGGTGTCGCGGCTTTCGCAGTCCGTGAGCTTGCCTGGCAGCACGGCCATGCCCGAGCCCTTGCGCTTTTCAACCTTTTGGGCCGCGCGCTGGCGGCTTTGTGCTTGCGCAATGACGAGTTCGGCCAGGGCCTTGCCCTGCTCGACATGCTGGCTCATCCACAGCTCCAGCGCCGGGCGCACAAAGCCGGCGACCAGACGCACCGCGTCGCGGCTGTTGAGGCGCTCCTTCATCTGGCCCTGGAACTGCGGGTCGAGTACCTTGGCCGACAGCACAAAGGATGCTCGCGAGAACACGTCCTCCGGCAGCAGCTTCACGCCCTTGGGCAACAAGCTGTGCAATTCGATGAAGCCTTTGACCGCTTGGAACATGCCTTCGCGCAGGCCCGCTTCGTGCGTGCCGCCGGCAGGCGTCGGAATGAGGTTGACATAGGATTCCCGCAGCACGCTGCCCTCGGCGCTGAAGGCCACGCACCATGCCGCGCCCTCGCCCACCGCAAACCCCTCGCTTTGGCTTCCGGCCTGGCCTTCGCCCTCGAATTCGACCAGCACCACCGTATCGCCCAAAGCCTCACCCAGATAACCGCGCAGCCCCTGGTCATAGCGCCAGGACTGGGTCTCGCCCGTTTTTTCCACGAGAAGCGTCACCTCCAACCCCGGCAACAGCACGGCCTTGCTGCGCAACAGATGCACCAGTTCCGCATGGGGCAGTTGAACACTGTCGAAGTATTTCGCGTCGGGCCAGGCCCGCACCCGGGTGCCGCTCTTCCATTCACCGCGCCCCAGCGCCCGGGTCTGCAGGGCCTGCACAGGCGCTCCACCCTTGAATGCCAGGCTCGCAGCTTGGCCGTCGCGGTGCACTTCCACCTCCAGGCGTGCGGCCAGCGCATTCGTCACGCTCACCCCCACCCCGTGCAGGCCACCAGAGAAGCGGTAGGCGGCGCCGGCGTCGAGCTTGTCGAATTTGCCGCCAGCATGCAACTGGGTGAATACGAGCTCCACGACAGGCACCCCCTCGTGCGGATGCACGCCGATGGGAATGCCGCGCCCGTCGTCCTGCACGCTCACGCTGCCGTCGGCGTGCAGCGTGACGGCGATGCGATGCGCGTGTCCGGCAAGCGCCTCGTCGGCGCTGTTGTCGATGACCTCCTGGATGACATGCAGCGGATTGACCGTGGACGTGTACATGCCCGGGCGTTGCTGCACAGGCTCCAGGCCCTTGAGCACGCGGATGGAGGCCTCGCTGTACGCTGGGGGGGTTCGGGTTGCCATGGGGAGATTGTGGATAAGACAGCTGAATTGTGGACAAGATCCGCAGCGCATGAACGCCGGCCCCTGGCCCGAAGACTTATCCCCACAGGATGGGGATAGAGTGCCAGTCAGGAGTGCGGGAATTCAGATTCCATGCGGGCCGGCTTGGGTTTGCACAAAAATGCGGCAGCAAAGGCGCATCGCGAAACCCTCAATATGGCTTGACAAATGCGAACCAGCCATGCTTAAAGGACCGCCGACAACGGGCATTCTAGAAGCCTGGCACCCCGAATCGGCACAACACCCGCCGCACGAGCCGCTAGGATGGGAAGTCAATGCGCATTGCCCATGACCCCGCCTGTTGACGATCCCTCCCAAGAACTGCCGCAGCCCTCGGCCTGGGTCATGCGATTCGCCCCGCTGCTGGCACCCGGCGCATCGGT
>JAGWOZ010000049.1 GCA_028870715.1 Betaproteobacteria bacterium
TTGTATGGCGAGATTATGACTCAGGGGCTCCTATCACGAATATGATGCTGGCGAACAAGCTTGATTTTGGGGTGATGGGCGATTACCCATTGACTGTGAATGGCTCGAAATTTCAAGAAACCAAGGATGATCGCTCCCTTCTCGTCACGATGACGGCTTACAATTTAGATGGGGCAGGTAATAGTATTGTAGTCCCAGCATCTTCTCCAGTCACAAGTGTCAAGCAACTGGTCGGGAAAAACATCTCTGTCCCTATTGGCAGTTCTGCCTGGGGTATGCTGTACGAGATGGCTAAACAAAAGGGATTGAAATTTTCAGATTTCAATGTGTCCGATCAAACCCCCATGGTCGGCATAACGGCGATTGCCGCCAAAAAAATTGATGCGCACGCTGATTTTTGCCCGATGACCGAGTATATGGAGTATAAAGGCACCGGGCGCATGATTTATTCGGGGGCCGAGACAAACGTTCCCTATTTGCATGGTGTTGTGGTGACGAAATCCTTTGCGCAGAAATACCCGGAAATTGTCGTGGCCTACACCAAGGCGGTTATCGCCGCCGATCAATGGATCGCCTCCAATCCTTATGTCGCCAGCAAGATGATGTCGAGCTGGACCATGATACCCAAGGAGGTTTTATATTTGTACTATAGCCATGGCGGCTATCTTACAACAGATCCGACAATTAAGCCAAAATGGATTGAAACCCTTAATTACGACCACGCCTTATTGGCCAAGTATGCGAACATCCCGCCATTAAATATGCATCAATGGGTGGATCCAACCTATCTTGAAACGGCATACAAGGAAATGGGGCTTGATTATAAAAAGCAGGTTGGGGAGTTGAAAAATCCCAAGAGTAATATCAACATGCCCCCCGAGATCTGGGTGGCTGGCGAAGGCGTGAAGCCCTATAAAACCAACGAGGAAATGTTTAAGGCGCTTGACGCATTTATGAAAACCGGAAAACACGTTAATGCAACCTATGTCTACGATGCAAATTCTGGTTTAAAAATGTTTGGCAACGATGCCTGGTACGTCAAGGACGGCGCCTCAATTAAGGCATTCATGACAAAGGGAGAAGCCGACGAGGATCAGAAGGCGGAAGGCGGACAGGTTCTGACATTTGTTCAGTTGCAGAAAGCAGCCGAGATATAAAACTTGTCAACGCTTGATACCGGAACTTCTGAACAGGAGAATGTTATGGGTGATGTGGCAATGTCTATGAGCTCAAGTAATCAACGCAGAACTTATAGCTCAGTGGATTTTAAGAGCCAAAGGTCATTGCTCCATGTGGCTAAAGCTCGGATTGGTTTTGTGTTGCCAGTAATTGTTGGAGGTGCGGCGATAGTTTTTGGAATTCTGTTTTGGAGCTATATGGCGCGGAATGGAGTGAAGTTTATCCTTAATTTCGACAATGTACCGACACCCCAAGCGGTTGGCGCTGCGTTTTTAGGTGCGCTGCGATCCCATGATTTTTACATGGATATCGGTGTTAGCGTGCTCAGAATTTCGAGCTCATTTTGTATCGCCGTCTTTCTCGGGGTTCTAATCGGGGTTTCGATCGGGCGATTTAAGTTTGCGCGATGGGCTTTGTTGCCCTACATTGAAATCATGCGCCCAATCCCTGCAATTACTTGGATCCCGATGGCCATTTTGATATGGCCGACAACCGAGGAAAGCATACTTTTCATTACGTTCCTTGGCGCATTTTTCCCAATCGTATTAAATACGATACAAGGGGTTGAGGCCACCCCCAAAGCTTTAATTAATGCGGCAAAAACTCTGGGGGCAAGCGAATGGGATGTTTTGCGCCATGTTATATTGCCAGCTTCGCTCCCTTCTATCACATCAGGAGCGGCAATTGGAATGGGTGTTTCTTGGTTCTCACTGGTCGCGGGAGAGATGATTGGCGGTCGAGCGGGAATTGGTTATTACACATGGAATGCTTATCAGTTAATCCAATATTCGAACATCATTGTCGGCATGATCACGATTGGTATTTTGAGCACGTTTTCGACATGGATTATTTACGGGGCCCGATACCCGCTTTTGAAATGGCAGCGTAGTTGATGGCATATTGAGTCGGCGTTGAACAAATTTCAACGCATTGATTTTGTTCGTCAATCCAAGAATTTTTGACCTGCCCCTTTGCGTGTCAACTACAAGGACTTCCCCCCGCACAGCGAACCCGGAACGTCGATGGCAAACATCTCTCCCTCCCTGGAGAACTCCAACGTATGGAACTGCCCGGTGTGACCTGAAGCGAAATTGAATGCAGGGCACCTCGCGTAGGCCTTCTGGTTGCGTCGGTGCTCGATAGCGTTTCAGGAGCGACGGCGATGCGCAGACATACATGGGCATGGGCGCCAGCTTGCGTGCAATCAGACGCACACCGTGAAGACGAAGTCCGGTGCCCGCGCGTCGGGCTTGGCCCATACCTCCCAGCTCTTACTACGCAAGCCATTTGCTCCTGATTGGTGCGGGGGCCCGGGCACATCCACCCATCCGAGCGCCTAGCCTGGCGCTTCCGCGAGCGGCTCGGGTGCAGCGCCCGCAGCGGACGAAGCACGTGCCGCAGCGTCTGTGCGCAACAGCTCGACCAGGCGCGTCAGTGCCGGCGTGTGCGTTGAAGCGGGCATGACTAGCAAAGTCCGCAGCATTGCGACACGCTTGGGCACCTTGGCCCACGACAGGGCGTCCTTCTGTGCATAGATGTCCAACACCGACAGGGGGATGAGGCTGGCGCCGACGCCTGCGGCAGCAGAGGCCAGGATGGCGTGATACGAGCCGAACTCCAGCACGCGCGAGGGCACCACGCGCAAGGATTGCAGCCATTGCTCGAAGCGTCGACGATAGGCACACCCTTGCCCCTGGAAGACCAGCAGGGTTGTGCCGTCGAGTCGTTTCGGATGTTGCGGCAGCGGACACCCGGCCGCAGCGACGAGGACAAGTTCTTCCTGATACAAGGGAAGAGAGGCAAAGCGCGCGTCGTCCACCTCGTCGCCGACGATGGCGGCATCCAGTGCGCCGGCGAGCAAGCGCGTGATGAGCTCCCTGGATGGGGCGGTCTGCAGTTCCACCATGACGTCGGGATAGCATCCGTGGAACTCCGCCAGGGGGCCAGGCAGCCGGCTCGCGGCGACGCTCTCCATCGCCCCCAAGCGCAGACGACCGCAGACCGAATCGAGACGCACCGCGCCGCGCGCCTCGTCGGCCAGGTCAAGCAGCCGGTTGGCATACTGCAGTAGCACGTCCCCGGCTGCGGTCAGTCGCAACGCCCGCCCATCCCGCTCGAACAACTTGACCCCGAGGGACACCTCCAGTTGACGGATGCGGACCGTCACGCTGGACTGGGCGCGATGCATCCGCGACGCCGCACGCACAACGCCACCGGCCTCGACAACGGCACGGAAGGTTTCCAGTTCGCGAAGCTCCATATTCGGATAAATCGAATGATGAGGACTTAATTATTCATTTTACGCAAATGGTTCTGTTGCCTAGGATGATCCTATCGACCCTGTCTTCTACGCCATTGAATCATGCGCAACCCGCTCCGATTTGCCCTGACCGGCATGACGCTTCTTGCCCTTTCCTTGGGCATCGGGCGTTTCCTGCTCACTCCGCTGCTGCCGATCATGCAGGCCGATGCCGGATTGAGCCTGGTGGGCGGGGGTTGGCTGGCGTCGGTGAACAATCTCGGTTACCTCGCCGGTGCCTTGCTGTGCACCCTGGTGCCGCTGCGTCCCTTGCCGGTCCTGCGCTGGGGACTCGTGGCGATTGCGCTGTCCACCATGGGCATGGGGCTGACCCATGGGATGGCGTTCTGGCTGTTCTGGCGCGTGCTGGCAGGAGTTGCGGCGGCGGTGCTGGTGGTGCACGGTATCGCCTGGAGCCTGGCACGACTGCATGCCAGCCACCACTCCATGCTCGAAGCCTTGGTGTTCACGGGCACCGGCGTCGGCATCGTGGTCAGCGGTGTCCTCGTGGCTGGGCTGCAGCCTCTGGGGGTGAGGTCTTCGGCAAGCTGGATTGGTTTCGGCCTGGCCTGTGTGGTGGCCACAGTCATGGTCTGGCGCACGCTTGCAGCACCTCTGCCGGCAACAACAGCGCGGACCGCTCCTGCGCGCCTGCCATCGGCAACGGGGCCGGCCTGGACGCTGATCGTCGCTTACGGCCTGATCGGCTTCGGCTATGTGATCCCCGCCACGTTTCTACCGGTGATCGCCGGGGAACGCTTGCATCTGCCCGCGCTGCGCGAATGGTTTTGGCCGCTCTATGGTGCGGCAACCATCGCCCTCACGCTACTTCTGCCGCGCATCCTGCGTAGCGTCGACAATCGCCGGGCACTCGCAGCAGCATGCGCATCCATGGGTGCAGGGATTGCCTTGTGCCTGATTTGGCCGAGCATCGTGGGTCTGATCTTGGCGACGGTTCTGATCGGCAGCGTGACCATGCCGATTGTGATGGTGGTCATGCGTGAAGCCCGCGCGCTTGCGCCGCATGATCCAACCCGCCTCATCGCCACGTTGACCACGGTGTTTGGCGTCGGCCAGATCATCGGCCCCCTGTCGGCTGCATGGCTGGCAGCGCGCCAGCACAGTTTCGACGAGCCTTTGTTGCTGGCCATGGCGGTTTTGGTGATTGCCCTGGGATTGGCGCTTGTGCGTTCGCGCGATGCTCGGGCCATCGGCACGTCACTTCCCGATGCGAGATGCGAGGTCCAGGATCGTCAAGAATCATCAGGCAGGGAATGCGTTTAGTGGCGCAAACCAAACGCTTGGAATCGACAGACGGTTGTACGGGGTTTGGCAGGCAACCACCCTCTGGGCAGGTCGCGTCCTATGGCGAAAGTGCACAACGACATGGCATTTCTCGATTTCGGCAAGTGCTCGCTATGATGTGAGGCGTTGGTGCTTGCGCGGAGCTTCAGTCCGCGGAGTTAAACGGGAAACAGGAAGGGTTGGGTCAATCCAAGCCTGTGCTGCCCCCGCAACGGTCAGCGGTTCAAGGCCTTGTGCCTTGGTGCCTGAACAGCAATGCCACTGGGTTCGCCTGGGAAGGTCGTTCAGGTTCGCCGCCAGCCCGGATACCGGCCAACGTGGGGCCGTGCCTCTGTATGTTGAGAGCATGGCTTGAATGCAGGAACCTGCGGGGAGGCAGGGCCTGGGCTTGTTGTGTGCTTCCGGTGATGATCATTTCCTTGTCGTACTGCGGGGCTTACACGTCACCGCTGCCTTTGTCGGTGCTGGAGTTCACCGGCGCCCGGCTGGCACATCGGTTCATCTTGTGGATGAGCGGCAAGTTTGGCTACTCCTTCCGTCATGTTCCCATGGCGCGTCTTTGGGCCGCGCTGTGCTCACGCAGGCGCAGTGCCGCCATGGCACGCTCGATAGCGTGTGTCGCGAGCCAACTACGCGAGGTGTTGCTGCGCCCGAGTTCTCTGCGGTCCCGTATTCGGCCGCTGTCTTGATTGCCATGGGCACGGTGTGGTTCGTCGGTGCTGGGCCGGGCGATCCGGACCTGATCACGGTCAAGGGACGCGATCTGATCACGCGCGCCGGCGCCATTTTGTTCGCCGGTTCCTTGGTCAGTAAAGCAGCCATGCGCTGGGCACCCGTGGGCTGCGAGATCGCAGACTCCAAGGACATGACGTTGGTCGACATCTCCGGCTGGCTGATCGCGCAGGCTGCGAAGCATGAGACCGTGATCCGCCTGCAGACGGGTGACCCTGCGCTCTATGGCACGCTGATCGAAGTGGTGCAGCCGCTTGACGCTGCCGGCATTCCGTTGCGCGTGGTGCCTGGCGTATCGTCGGCGATGGCGTCCGCGGCAGCGGCGGTCGAGAGCTTCACATTGCCCGAGGTCACACAAACCACGATCTTTACCCGTGTGGAAGGCCGCACGCCGATGCCCGAGGGCGAGTCGCTCGCCGAATTGGCGCGCCATCACTGCACTTTGTGCATTTTTCTTTCCATCACACTGCTGCACAAAGTCGAGTCGGGGTTGCGCGAGGCAGGCTGGGCCGAGGACGCACCGATGCTCGTCGTGCATAAGGCGAGTTGGCCGGGCGAGGAACGGATCGTGCGCGGCACGCTGGCCGATATCAAGCAGCGTTGTCGCGACGCCAAAATCGTCAGTCAAGCAATGGTCATCGCCAGCCCAGCGCTGGGCGCACGGGGCTGGTCTGAACTCAGCAAATCCAAGCTTTACGACGCGAGCTTCACGCATCGTTTTCGACGCGCCACTGCGCCGGTTACCACATCCACGGATCACGAGGAAACGACATGACTTCAACCACGATCCTGTTGGTGGGCCACGGCTCGCGCGAGAAGTCAGGCAACGACGAAATTTTCACTTTTGCCGAGCGATGGCGCAAGCGCCAGCCGCAATGGCGCATCGAGGTCTGCTTCATCGAATTCTCCGAGATCACGATGAGTGAGGGTCTGCGCCGTGCGGCGACAGGTGCGCAGAGGGTGATGGTGATTCCGCTGATCCTGAACGCGGCGGGTCACGTGAAAATGGACATCCCGCAGGCCATCGACAGCGCGCGGCTCAACTTCCCGCAGGTGCAGTTTCTCTACGCTCCACACCTCACCGCTTGCGACCAGATCTTGAGTATCGTGAAGCGACGTCTCATGGGCGCGATGCAAACGCTCGACATGCCAGACCCGACGACCACTGGCGTAGTGTTGCTGGGTCGGGGCTCATCCGACCGCCAGGCTAACGGCGAAATGGCCAAGATGGCGCGCTGGGTGATGGAAGAGACAGACCACGAACTGGTCGACCTCGCTTTCACGGGCATCACCTATCCGCGGCTGGAAAAAGTCGTGCAGCGTCAACACCTGTTGGGCATGAAGCAGATCGTGATCCTGCCGTACTACCTGTTCAACGGCATTCTGGTCGAGCGTATCGTGCGACAAGTGGCGAACCTGCGTGAGCAGTATCCGACCGTGCGTTTTATCTCAACTGCGTATTTCGGTTTCGAGCCCGAGATTCTCGAGCTCATCGAGGAGCGCGTGTACGACCTCGATCGCGGTGCACCGACGGCGCGCATGCCCTGCGACGGATGCAAGTACCGCGAACTCGCGGTCGAGCAAGGGCAGGGCGGACACCATCATGACGATGCGACGCCGCATATGCACGACCACGACCATGGGAACGGCAAGTCTCAGCATGTGACGGATCATCTGCCTGCGCAGACGAAGCCGCTGGCCAGTAGACATGAACACGGCCAGGACCGCGTAAGCGTCCATACGCACGATCACAGTTGCATTGCGCCGGCCGTTCGCCCATGAGCACCACGAACGTCATCACCGAGCAACTCACGGCGGCCGGCCGCAGCATCGAACATGATTCGTTCGCCGTGATCGACCGCGAGGCGGGCTCTCACGTCTACACAATCGAGCAGTGGTCCATCGTGCGGCGGATGATCCATGCCAGCGCCGATTTTGAATTCAACGGCCTGACAGATTTCCATCGCGACGCCGTGGAAGCGGGCGTGCAAAGCATCCTGCGAGGCGGCGCCAACGTCGTCGCCGACGTGGAGATGATCTGCGTTGGCCTATCTGCACCGCGCCTCGCGCACTTCGGCATGACGCCGCACCAGTTCATCGGCGATGTCGGCGTGATCGAGGCCGCCAAGGCGCAGGACACCACCCGCGCGGTGCAGGCCATGCGCAAGGCGCATCGCAAGGGTTTGCTCGGAGACGCCATCGTCGGCATCGGCAACGCCCCCACGGCATTGATCGAACTGGTGCGTCTGATTCGCGAAGAGGGGGCGCGGCCGGCTCTGGTGGTGGGCATGCCGGTCGGGTTCGTCTCCGCAGCCGAGTCCAAGGATTTGATGGCCGAATTGCAGGATCCGCCGTGGATCGTGATCCGAGGCCGCAAGGGCGGTTCGACGCTGGTGGTGGCGGCACTGCACGCGCTGCTGGCACTGGCCGAAGCGCGGCAGAAGACGGCGGGGTGACAACGCCGTGATGGAGAAGACCGTCAAGCGCGGGACGCGTACCGGTTTCACCACCGGCGCGTGCTCGGCCGCCGCTGCGCGCGCGGCGGTCCTGGGGCTTGTGTATGGAGCGGTTCCCGAGACGGTCGAATCCCTGCTGCCGAACGGCAAAGTGGTGAATTTCGAGGTGCACGATGGGCGCTGCGATGCTTCCAGCGCGCACGCCATGGTCATCAAGGACGCGGGCGACGATCCCGACTGCACCGACAAAGCTCACCTGACCGCCGATGTGCGTTTGCTGCCTGGGCAGCCAGGAGTCGTATTGCTGCGTGGCGGTTTCGGCGTAGGCACGGTCACCATGCCGGGGCTCGGGCTGGCGGTGGGGGGGCCGGCCATCAACCCGGTACCTCGGCGCAACATCGAAGAAAATGTTCGCGCCGTGGCACAGGGGCTGCTTGACGATCAGGGCATCGAAGTCACCATTTCCGTGCCGCAGGGCCTGGACATGGCGAAGAAGACGCTCAATGCGCGGCTCGGCATCCTGGGCGGCATCTCCATCCTCGGCACCACCGGGATAGTCAAACCCTATTCGACCTCGGCCTACCGTGCCAGCGTGGTGCAGGGGGTGGAAGTCGCAGCCGCTATCGGTCGCGACCGCGGCCACAGCGTGGTGGTGCTTACCACGGGCGGCCGCACCGAACAGTTCGTCATGCGAGAGCGGCCGGAGTTGCCATCCGCGAGTTTCGTGCAGATGGGTGATTTTTTACGTTATGCACTCGATACCGCTGTGAAGCAAGGCCTTCGCGAAGTGGTGATCGGCGGCATGGTCGGCAAACTCACCAAGATCGCGCAGGGAGAAACCATCACCCACGCCAACCGGGCTGAGGTCGACACCGGGTTGCTGGCCGAATTGGCTTCCAGCATCGGTGCGCCTGCCGATGAATGTGCCGCCATTGCCGCCAACGTGACGGCCCGCTTTGCAGCCGAGCGCATGGAAGCGCTGGGTCTGCTGAACGAGTTTCATACCGCGCTGGCGAACAAGGTGGTGAGCACGCTCACCGCGCCTGATCGTTACGGCGACAAGTTTCACCTGCATGTGCTGGTCTGCGATTTCGACGGCCACAAAATCGCCGAGGCCCAATCCACATGAGCAATATGAACGCACCCGATTTCGCCGTAAAACGCGATCCGATCCCGTGCCGGGTGATCGGCGTGCTTGACGACGGCGCAGCCAGTCTCAGTGCGACCGCGCTGGCGCATTTGCATGCGGCACAGGTCGTGATTGGCGCGACCCGCACGCTGGCGCTGTTCGAGGACGATATCGCGCCTGACGCCGTGCGGCATGACCTCACGGGTCGGCTCAGTGCCGTGCCCGAGTGGATACGTGCTGCGCGTGCCAACCATCTGAGCGTGGTGCTGCTCGCCACCGGCGACCCGCTGTGCCACGGCATTGCGAGTTACCTGGCTTCGCGCTTGTGCATCGAGGCGGTCGAGGTGTTGCCTAACGTGTCGACACTACAGTTGGCTTGCGCTCGGATCGGCCTGGCCTGGCAAGACGCGCGAATCGTCTCGATCCATTCGAAAGACGCCGGCGAATGGATTCCGGGGGCAACGCCCAGTCATGGCTTGTACGAGTTGGCCCAGGCGTTGCGCCAGCACGAGCGGTTGGCCGTGCTGACTAGCCCCGACAACACACCCGATCGCGTCGCGCGTTTGCTGGTGGCCGAGGGGCTGGGCGACGATTTTCGCATCGCAGTTGCCGAGCGCCTGTGCACGAGCGAAGAACGGGTGCTGACCGATCTCTTGCCCGCTGAGGCAGCGCAGCGGCGCTTCGCCGACCCGAATGTGGTGCTGATGTGGCGTACCCGCGCCCGGCCTAACCCGGTGCGTTTCGGCTTGGCTGACGCGGCCTACATCCAGCGCCAGCCCGACAAAGGCCTGATCACGAAGCAAGAGGTGCGCGCCGTTTCTTTGGCGCGGATGCAGTTGCGTGCCGACAGTCTGGTGTGGGATATCGGTGCGGGCTCGGGTTCTGTCGGCATTGAAGCCGCGCGGCTGTGCCCGCAAGGTCATGTCTGGGCGATCGAAAAGAACGAGGCAGACGCCGCGAACACACGCCAGAACGTGCAGGCTTTCGGTATCAGCAACCACACGTTGCTGCACGGCAAGGCCCCCGAAGGGCTGGACGCGTGGCCCGACCCCGACGCCGTCTTCATCGGCGGCTCGGGCGGAGAACTGGCCGAGTTGTTGGCGCTGTGCCTGCGTCGCTTGAAGCCCGCCGGCTGGCTGGTGATGAACTTTGTGACGCTGGAGAATCTGGCCGTGGCAACGCAGACTCTGCGCGCGCTGAACGCGACGTGGGATGTACTGCAACTGCAGGCTGCACGCAGCAAACCCATCCTGCATATGCACCGCATGGCTGCCGAGAACCCGGTGTGGATCGTCTGTGCGCAGGCGGCCCTGCCTTTACCCCAACCCGCATGCGCCGATGCGGGCGAGGGAGCGAGACTATGATGCCGCTGCCGAGCCGCGTGGGGCGCCTCATCGGTGTGAGCCTCGGCCCAGGCGATCCCGGCTTGATGACACGCCGAGCCTGGGCCTTGCTGGAACGCCGTGACGCCGCATGGACCTACCCCGCGCGCAGCACCAAGACGCCGAGCTACGCTTTCGACATCGTCCTGCGCTCAGGTATCGCACTACCGGCACAGCACCAGGCGTTGCTGTTCCCGATGACGCATGACGAAGTCAAACTGCTGCGCCACTGGCACCGCGCCGCCGAGGTCGTCCTGCCCGTCTTGCAAGCCGGGCAGGATGTCCTGTTTCTCGTCGAGGGCGATGCCAGCACCTATGCCACTTTCGGCCACCTCGCCCGCACGGTGCGCGCCATCGACGAGCGCGTTGCCGTCGATGTGGTGCCCGGCGTCAACTCATTTACCGCCGCCAGCGCCACGCTCGGCCAGCCGCTGGCCGAGCAGGACGACACCGTCGCCATCTTGCCCGCCGCTTATGGGGTCGGCGCGGTCGACCGATTGCTACACGATTTCGATACGCTGGTATTGCTGAAGGTCAAGCCCTTGATGGACGAGCTGATCGATTGGCTGGAGCAGCGCGGTTTGCTCCGCCATGCGCAGTTCATTGAACGCTGCGGCGCACCGGATGAACGTGTCGTGACAGACCTGCCAAGCTTGCGCGGCCAGAAAGTCAGCTACCTGTCTTTGATCATCGTGAGGAACCCACACCGCGTACGCGGCGAGCGCATCAAGGGTTGCTTGAAGAAGGCGAGTCCACTGGTCAGTCAAACAACCGAAGAGAAGGAATAGGCCACATGAGTGAACCGACCGCGGTGCGAGTGGCCATCGTTGCCATCACCAAGCACGGCGCGGACCAAGCCGCCAGGCTCGCGCGCCTCATGCCACAGGCCAGCGTCTGTGTCACCGCTAAGTTCGCCGAGGTGGTGCAGAGTGTTCCGAACCCGGTGCATGCCTACAACGGCGCGTTCAAGGACGAAATCGAAGGCCTGTTCGAGCGCTATGACCAGATCGTGTTCTTCGTCTCGCTGGGTGCCGTGGTGCGTCTGATCGCGCCGCACCTGAAGAGCAAGGACCAAGACCCCGGCGTCGTGGTGGTGGACGACGCAGGGCAGTTCGTGATCCCGGTGCTGTCGGGCCACGTCGGTGGAGCGAATGCCTGCGCCGAGCAGGTGGCCGCGTTGCTCGGCGCCACACCGGTACTGACCACGGCATCCGATGTGGGCAAGACCATTCCGGTTGACATTCTCGGTCGTGAACTGGGCTGGAAGGTCGAGGCGCCCAAGCTCAACATCACGCGGGTCTCGGCTCATGTCGTGAATGGCGATCCCATCGCCGTCGTGCAAGAAGCCGGCAGCCCGCATTGGTGGACGCGGCCGACGCCGCTGCCC
The DNA here is from genome assembly GCA_028870715.1 of Betaproteobacteria bacterium. Lineage (GTDB taxonomy): Bacteria > Pseudomonadota > Gammaproteobacteria > Burkholderiales > Burkholderiaceae_C > Thiomonas_A. The sequence goes on from JAGWOZ010000049.1 coordinate 11,870, forward strand.
CCCAACATCCATCGCTTCGAGCGCCTGGCAGATGTGGACCTGGATCGCTTCAAGGCGGTCCTGTGGATCACGCATGCCAAGGTGGAAGAGTCGTGTTGGCAGCAACTGCGCGAGCGACTCGTGGTGTATCGGCCGCCGCTGGATGCTGCCTTATGAAGATTGCTGACCGCAAGCTCTCGCTGGGCATTGGCTGTGACCGCGGTACGCCTATCGAAACGCTGGTTCATGCGGTGGACCAGGCTCTGGTCTTGGTACAGGCGCAGTCCGGCGACGTGGCGGCGGTGGCCAGCATCACGTTCAAGGCTGACGAGCCCGGGCTGCTGGCGTTGGCTGCCCAGCGCGGCTGGGACATCATCTTTTATCGTCCCGAAGAACTGGCTGCCGTGACCGTCCCGAATCCGTCCGAAACCGTGCGCAAGTACACCGGCACACCTTCGGTCAGCGAGGCGGCAGCCTTGTTGGCTGCAGGCGCGGACAATTCCTGCAGGCTGCTCGTCGAGAAGTACAAACACCGCGGCACGGATGGACGCAACGCGACGGTCTCCATCGCATGCTGTTGCGGGGGCCTTTGGCCGCAGTCCTTGAACTCCAACCCAAGATCTTCACCATGAATGAACCGCCCCTCCACCCTGCATTCGATGTGCCGCCCGATGCCCGGCTTGCTGGCAAGATCATGCTGGTCGGCATCGGCCCGGGCAGCAACGCGCACATGACGCAACGAGCCCGAGAAGCCATTGCCGAAGCGGACGTCGTGATCGGCTATGTGACCTATATCAAGCTCGTGGCCGATTTGCTAGAAGGCAAGGAAGTCGTGCGTAAGGGCATGACCGAGGAGATCGACCGTGCCGTGAGTGCCCTTGCCGCCGCACGGCAGGGTAAGAAAGTGGCGTTGATCTCATCTGGCGATGCCGGTGTCTACGGCATGGCCGGCCCGACCTACGAGGTGTTGTTCCAGACGGGTTGGACGCCTGAGGATCCGGTGCAGGTCGAGATCATTCCGGGAGCGTCTGCGCTCAACGCCTGCGCCGCCCTCGTAGGCGCGCCACTCACCCACGATTTCTGCGCCATCTCGCTTTCGGATCTGCTGACGCCCTGGCCCACCATCGCGCGCCGGCTTGATGCTGCGGCCCAGGCCGACTTCGTGGTCGCTCTCTACAACCCCAAGAGCGGCCGGCGCACGCGCCAGATCGTCGAAGCGCAGCGGCTGTTCCTGCGCCACCGACGGGCTGACACACCCGTGGCCGTGGTCAAGAGCGCCTACCGTCGTCGTGAACGCATTGAATTCACCACGCTCGATCGCATGAGCGACTGCGACATCGGCATGCTCACCACGGTGCTCATCGGCAACAGCAACACTTTCGTCAAGTGCGGGTTGATGGTCACGCCGCGCGGTTATGCCAACAAGTACGACATGGATGAGGGGCGGGCGCGGGATGGAGAGCGGCCGGGGCGATCGCTCTCCACCGGTCTGAACGGCTGGCTTGAAGACTTGATCGCCGATCATGCCTCGGGCGACAGCGTGGAACGGCTGGCCGCGCGCCACCGTCTGCCCGAAGACTATATCCGGGCGACACTGAACGAGCCGTTGGCAGCTACGGATGCCGACGTCAGGGAAGAGGGTGAAGCATGACGAAGGTTCGCTTGATCGATTCGGATCCGTCGCCAGGTGAAATCGATTCCCGTTCCGCACCTGACCAAAACTCAAGCATGAATGAACCCGTCATCAAACCAGAGATCGGCCACTATCGTCGTCACCTGCTGGTCTGCACGGGCACGCGCTGCACGCGAGACGGTCAGTCGCAATTGCTGTTCGACAGCCTGGGCGACAAGTTCAAGGCCGCCGGCCTGCATGAAGGCGCGATGCGTGTCAAGCGCAGTCGAGTGAGCTGCTTTGCCGCCTGCAAGGGCGGTCCCATTCTTTGCGTGCAGCCCGACGGCGTGTGGTACTACAACGTGACGCCGGAGAACATGGATCGCATCGTCGACAGGCACCTCGTCAATGGCCAGATTGTCGAAGATTTGGTATTCCACCGCGGACCAGCTTGTGGCGTCCCTGAAGGGAACGGCGATGCCGGTTGAGGCATCCCGCTCCCGGCACGGCATGGTCTACATTGTCGGGGCCGGTCCGGGCCCCGCCGATTTGCTGACCCTGCGCGCACTCGACCGCATCCAGCGCGCCGAAGTCGTGTTGCACGACCGCCTGATCGCGCCTGACGTGCTGGCGCTGCTTCCGCCCCAGGCCGAGCGACTTTACGTAGGCAAGGCGTTGGGCCACCACGCCGTGGCCCAAGCGCAGATCCATGCGCTGCTGATCGAGCAGGCCCGCATGGGGCGGTGCGTGGTGCGGCTCAAGGGTGGCGACCCGCATATCTTCGGGCGTGGTGGTGAAGAGGTGCAGGCCTTGCAGGCGGCCGGGCTGTCCTTCGAGGTGGTGCCCGGGGTAAGCGCATCCAATGGCTGCGCGTCGGCAGCGGGTATTCCGCTCACGCACCGCGAGTTGGCGCATTCATGCACATTTTTGTCGGGCCATCTCGCTCAAGGCGATATCGACAGCGGTGCCAATTTGGATTGGGCCGCACTGGCCAGGCCGCGCCAGACCCGCGTGTTCTACATGGGTGTGGAACGCGTGGCCTCCATCGCGCGCCGGCTTATCGCGCATGGCCTGGCGCCCGACACTCCGGCCGCCATCGTGCAGGACGGTACGCGACCAAGCCAGCGGGTGTGGGCCATGGGCCTGGAGGCTCTGGTGGAGCAGGCTCCCCCCTATGGTCCGCGGCCGGGGCTTCTGATCATTGGCGAGACGGTGGCCTTGAGCCCGCATTTCGTGGCGGCGGTGGCTGCGTCCCTGTCGCCTGGCGCCAAGGCGTCGCAGCCACGGGAGCAGGCCGATCATTTCAGTGGCACAGGCCGAGAGCCTCGACGGTCGATTCCGGGATGAGCCAAGTTTCTCAGGGCCATGTCTCCATTCGGCCTTGCTATGCGTCGCTTGATTCTGGCAAGTGCTCGCTATGATGTGAGGCGTTGGTGCTTGCGCGGAGCTTCAGTCCGCGGAGTTAAACGGGAAACAGGAAGGGTTGAGTCAATCCAAGCCTGTGCTGCCCCCGCAACGGTCAGCGGTTCAAGGCCTTGTGCCTTGGTGCCTGAACAGCAATGCCACTGGGTTCGCCTGGGAAGGTCGTTCAGGTTCGCCGCCAGCCCGGATACCGGCCAACACGCTGGGAATATGCCTTCCGGGTCGGGTTGGCGCGTCCAAGTCGAATTGTGATTCGGCTGCCGCAGTTGGCGAAGCATGCGAAAGCTGTTTCCAGCGATCAAGAGTCCCGTGCGGGATGGCACGGCTGGTCCTTGACCCTGGAACATGCAATGACAGTACCCAAACAGTCCCCACGCAGCAAAGCTTTCATCCGCGCTGCCGCGCGTCTTCGCAGCCGTGCCCAGCGATTCCTGGTTGGGTGCACTTGTCTCGGTTTTTGCATGGCTCAGGTCTATGCCCAATCCGAAAATGACCGCAGCATCACGCTGCCGCCCGTGGTGGTCTCTGCCGCCACCTACCCCCAGCCTTTGTCCAGCGCCTTGCCGAGCGTGAGTGTGATCACGCGCGAGCAGATCAGCGAGTCCGGTGCGCAGAACATCACCACCCTGCTGCAGCAAATTGCCGGAGTACAGCTCACGTCCAATGGCGGGCCTGGTCATACCTCGACGATTTACGTGCGCGGATTCGGTAGCACTGATCTGGGCGTCTTGGTGCTGCTCGACGGGGTTCCCTTGATGCCTCAGGACGCTTCGGGTAGCGCAGGTTATTTGGAAAACCTGACCACGGATCAGATTCAGCGCATCGAAGTCATCCGAGGCAACGTCTCGGCAATCTACGGCGCGGGCGCGATCGGCGGCGTTGTAATCATCACCACGCGAGAGGGGGGCAAAAAGCCGCAAGCTTCAGTGTCGGCCACTGCGGGCAGTCGCAACACAGCCACGCTTTCGGCCAACGCCAGCGAGCAGGTGGGCAAGACCGCGTTGCACGCCGGGATCAGCCGCTACACCACGCAGGGCATCCCATCGATCTATCCCGCACAAGGTTTCTTCGTGCGTTCGAATGCGGCCGATGGATACCGCAACACCACAACGAATGCTTCCATCGTGCAAGAACTCGTTGCGGGACAGAGTCTCGGTCTACGGGTATTTCGTAGCGATGGCCAGTACACCTACGACAACGCCGCGGACGCTGGCGAAAACAAGCAGGCGCTTGAGCAATTGTTCAGCGACAACCAGCTTGCGAGCATCTGGGCCTCGCATTTGAGTGTTTCGCGGCAAATCACGAACAACCTGAATTTCGGCAGCTATCCATCGACGTCCCGCACACGCATTCAACAAGTGCTGTGGCGCAACGTGGTGCAATTGGGGTCCGGATGGACGGCCACGGGAGGCGTTGATCTGCAGCATCAATCCATCGACGCCACTGGCAGCGGCAGTTTCCCCTCCAAGAGCCGCAACGCCAACGCGGAGTTCGCCGGTTTGAATGGGGCTGTCGCCGGCAACGAGATCCAATTCGACGTGCGCCACGATCGTTTCGATGGCTACTCGGGCCAGAACACAGGCTATCTCGGCTACGGTCGGGAACTCGGCGGCGGATTCAAGGCGATTGCAAGCTACTCTACTGCGTTCAATGTCCCCCCCCTGGGCTATCTGTATTACAGCGCTCAGCCTTACTGGGAAGCCAACCCAAATTTGAAGCCTGAAAAAGCGCATTCTGCCGAGGCGGGATTCCAGTGGGCAGGTGGATCGACCGTCCTGCGTGCGACCTTGTTCCAAACCAAGATGCGTGATCAGTGGAGTTATGGAACGGATTCCGTCACCGGAGCAATGCAATTCCAGAATATTGCCAGAGCCCGAACCCGCGGCCTGGAACTCACCGGCAGCGGTGCATGGAACGGCTGGGCTTATGACGCGAATCTGACGCTTCAACAGCCCGTGGACCTGACCCAAGCCGGCAACCCTACATTGCCGCGGCGCGCTCGCAGCTTGGCTAATGTGGCGATCAATCATGCGTTTGGCAATGTTCTCATCGGAACGCAAGTGCACTACAGCGGCCCACGACCGGATGCTGCTTACGATGCAAGCTTCAAGCGGATTCCGGTCACCCTCGGCAGCTACACCACCGTCGACCTCACCGCAAGCGGCGTCATCACTCCGCAATGGGCTTGGAGCGCGCGAGTGCAAAATCTGTTCGACAAGAAGTACCAGACCGCCTACAGCTACAACCGCGAACCGTTCGGCGTGTTCTTCGGTTTGACTTGGCAGCCATTGGGTTCGTAATTTCGTTGCGTTGGTTTTACAACCCATCATCAAGGAGTCGTCATCATGCAGAAACTCTCGCAGCGTTCGCAGTTGGCCATCGGTTTGCTTCTCATGCTGGTGATGGCCGCAACCCGCAGCCATCATTTCGCAACCCCCGCACATTTGCCTGATGCCTCATGGGCGGTCTTTTTCGTGGCCGGCGTCTACCTGAGCTCAGCATGGTGGTTTGCCGTGTTCGTGATTTTGGCTGTTGCTGTCGACTGGTTCGCCATCACGTTCGGCGGAGTCTCAAGTTTTTGTGTGACCCCGGCCTATGCCGCCTTGCTGCTGGCCTTCGGCGCCTTGTGGTTGGGTGGACGCCGGTATGCACGGCATCATCGTGATCGTTTGACCTCGTTGGTGCCCCTGGTCGTTGCCATCGTGCTGTCGGCGCTCGGTGCGGAATTGTGCTCGAGCGGCAGCTTTTATTTTTTCGGCGGGCGCTTTATGCATCCAACGTTGGCCGAATTTCTCGTCCGTGAAGCCCGCTACTTTCCGATGATGCTGGGTGTGATGGTTTTTTATGTCACGCTAGCCGCCATGATCCATGCGCTGTTTGCCCTGACTGGCTTGCGGCTTCACGGTCAGCCCGGCAGCAAGGCGCACGGCCTGCATTCATGAGCGACTCCATGGAGGCGCGGCATGCGCGACGCATGGCGCGCAAGAAAGCGGTGGTGGATGCCGCCATCGCCAAGGCCACGGATTCCCATGGCCTTCTGCTGGTCTTGACCGGTAATGGCAAGGGTAAATCCAGTTCGGCCTTCGGCATGGCGGTGCGTGCTCTGGGTCACGGCATGCGGGTGGCTGTGTTCCAGTTCATCAAAGGCAAGATGGGTACC
>JAGWOZ010000292.1 GCA_028870715.1 Betaproteobacteria bacterium
CCATGTTGTGCAGCACGGAATCGTCGGAGATCGCCAGGTTGACCTTGGACCACAGCATCTGGATCTGGTTGGTGTCCCATTTCCAGTTCACGTTCTTGGCAAGGGTGGTGTAGAAGCCGCTGGTCTGCTGGCTAAACGGGATGCCTCCCAGGTTGTTGCCGTTGGCGTCGTAGCCGTTGACCCCCACTCCTGGAATCGGCGTGACCGGCGTGGGCAGCGGGCGGAAGGCGCCACTGTAGCCGGCGTAACCAGCAAAGCTGATGTCACCGTTGTCGAGCAGTTTGCGCGACTTGAAGTACAGTGCGTCGTTGTGGCTGGGCTGGTCGAATCCGTCGGGGCCACGCATGAAGCTGCCGGACTTGTTGCCGCCGGCGAACAACACCGTCTCCCAGCCATCGTGCAGACCGGTCTGCACGCTTACGTAGGCATTCTTGGCGCTGTAGCTGCCGATGGTTAACGCGGCCTCGCCGCCGGCCTTGGCGGTAGGCTGCAGAGGCACGAAGTTCAAGGCACCCCCGATATTGGTGTACCAGCGGTCCTTGGGGTCCCCCGGGCCATAGGTCACGCCCATGGTCTGCAGCACCGCCGATTGAGGAATCAGGGTGGCCTGCCACAGTCCGTTGCCCGGGTTGTTCATCGGCACTCCGTCGAAGGTGATGCCCAGACTTCCGTTGTCCAGCGTGGCGGTGAAGTTGCCCCAGCCGGCCTTGATGCCATTGATGCTGAAGGTGGTCTTTTGCGACCCGGTATTGCCGTAGGACGCGGCGCTCACGCCCGGAATCAGCGACAACGCGTGGGCCACGCCTCCGACCGCGCCGGCCGCGCGGATCTGGTCCTGATCCATGGTCTTGGTGCTCTGCCCCGAGCGGAAACCCTTGGCGTGGCGCTTCTTGCGCGCGGTGACGATCACCTCGTCACTGGCGGTTCCCAGATTACCCGTACTCGCACTCGAAGCCGACTGAGCCGGTTGCGCGGCAACGGCGGCACTGCACGGATGACCCAGGGCCATTGAGGCCAAGGCGGCGGCGGCGAGCGAAGTCGCTTTGTATTTCCCAGCTTTGTATTTCACTTTTTCCCCCAGACGGATTGGCAACCTGGCCACGTTGCCGATCTCTGTCGCAACGTGGCCAGAACATGTCTGGGGTATTTCACGCGCCGGATATGAATCGGCCGTGATAAATGCCTTAGTTTTGTCTTGGTGTGGCATCTCGGCGCGGCTACGGCGGGTATGCACCACCCGGCGGGATCGGTCCAGATCAGTCGATGTCGTCAACCATCCAGCCGGCTCCTCGTACGTTGAGGACCAAGTCGGCGCCAAGCTTCTTGCGGATCCCATGGATCAGGAAGTCGAGCGAGCTGCCACCCTCCCCATCCTTTCCGTAGATCCGCGACTGCAGTTCGCGCCGCGTCAGTACCACGCCGGGGCGCGATAGCAGCGCATGCAGCAGGACCGTCTCGTTCGCTGTGAGCCTCGCATGGCGCTCGCCACGCCGGGCCTCGCGCTTGTCGATGTCCAGGCGGAGCGCGCCATGCGCCAGTAGGCCAGCAGTCGGCCCCCGATGTCTGCGCATCACGGCGCGCATGCGCGCGACCAACTCGACCATGTGGAAGGGTTTCACGACGTAGTCGTCTGCGCCCAGATCCAGGCCCTCGGCGCGCTGCGCGGCTTCCTGGCGAGCCGTCATCAGAATCACCGGAACCCAGTCGTTGCGAAGACGCAACAGACGCAACAGACTGAGCCCATCGAGGCGCGGCAGCGTGATATCGAGCAGTACCAATTGGTATCCGTGCTCACGCAATGCGCTGTCCGCGCCAGCGCCGTCGCCAGCAAGGTCGACGGCGTAACCCAGGTCCGTGAGGGCCATCCGGACCGCATCGGCAATCATGGCGTCGTCTTCGACGAGCAGCAGCTTCACGGCGCGTTCAGAGGAGGTCGGTCCTACCAGGGAGTCACTTTCCGAAGATCTCCACGCAGCCGCGAGCACACGCCTTGTCGCCCGCGGCCACCGGCACGAAGGCACGGCCGTTGCCGGGATCCGCGGCCACCGAATGGGCATGCCGACCGCTGGGGATGTTCTCGACCCAATGCTGTCCGCGCGCATTGATCACGCCCAATACCGGTCCGCCTGGATTGGCCACCGCCGCGAGCAGAAAGTCACCGCTGGCCGAGTCGAACCAGACTTCGTCGGAGCCGCCGACCTGATGGAAGATCCGCAGAATCTTGCCGGAAACGGGATCGAGCAGCAGTGAAACAGCCTTGAAACCGTAGGCGACCGCGTCGTCGCTGCAGCCCACCAGCAGCTTCCCGCCGGGATCGAGCGCCAGACCCGCCGGCATGCAGCGCGCCACTTCGTGCATGCCTGTCAGGCGGGCGCTGCGCGGGTCGATCATCGCGACGCCTCCTCTCGCCGCGACGCCATCGAGTTCCGGGACGGCTACGTACACCATGCCTGTGCGTGGGTCCCACAGGGGCTGTTCCAATCCATCGGTGGCTTGTGGCAACATCAGGCGGGCGCGTATGCGATAAGGGGCTCGGGCCGAGATGAAGCTGAGGAACGGCGGATCGTCCGCATTATTCGCAGCGATCACCAGATGGTCGCGTGCATCGTACGCAAGTTCATCCACGCGTTTCGTGCCGCCGGTGGCGATAGTCGCGACAATTCCGCGCGAACGCATGTCGGCGACACGCACCCGGCTGTGGCCATCGCCTGCCCATAGTTGTCTTCCATTGACGATTAGCACACCGTTCGGCCCCCCTTGGCCACCGCCACTCGGCCCAGAAAAGCCAGGTATGCGGCCGACGTACCGTAGTGTGCGGGTGTCGATCAGGTCCACGCCGTGGTTGGAACGATCGGCGAAGGCGTACACGCCATCCTGGGCGTAGCCTATGTCGAAACTGCGCAAGGAGTGCCCTGGCACGTCAATGATTCGCGGCTGTTGGGACATGGACTCGGCGTGCGCTGAACCAGCCGCACAAACCAGCAATGCCAGGCAGGAAAGAAGACGGGAAACGGACGGCGTCATACGGGGCCTTCACGATGCAATATGGTGGCGCACTGCCGCACAGAGTCTCGACAGGCGCGAGGGGATCGAAGCGATGCAACACTAGCAACGAAGACTTAGCTCGACCCGAGCCTCGTGACCTCGCATTCGCAGTGCATGGGCCTCGCGCTGCGCCCCTGAACTTGCGGTGCCATGCTTGTTAGGCGTGCGGCGGTCCCTATCAGGCCGTTGAAATACTGGCGCGCC
>JAGWOZ010000293.1 GCA_028870715.1 Betaproteobacteria bacterium
CGCGGGTGACGATGCGTCTAAGCGTTGCGCACCCTCCCGCTCCTGGGCTTGCGCACGCCAGGAGCCGGCACAGCCCACTCGCTTGGGTTGACCATGGACGGAGGAAACCATCATGATGCGACTGTCGGTGCGTCTCGAACCCCTCAAGAGCATGGAGGACGTCAGGGCCCAATTTGACCACGATAGCCGGCGCGTTCTTCCCCGCGACGAACGGGTCGATCCGCAACTTTCGGCACGCAATTTGCTGCTGTATGGAGGACTGGAGCAGGCGCATGCGCACGCGGCAATCGAGGAGCTGAATGCTGACTACAAGCGGGATTTCAAAAAACGGCCAAGGAAGGACGCGGCGAAACTGATGGCCGGGCTTGTCTCCTTCGGTGTTGACCAATCGCTCGACCGGATCGAGTTGCGTGCGCGCTTGGAGACGCCGCCGATCGATCATCTGCGCGCCTTTCTGCGTGCGATTTGCGCGCATCACCATTGCAAACTCGTGTACGCGGTCTGGCACGGCGACGAGCCCGACGGGGTCGGGCACATGCATTTTGCCTTGCAGAATTATGACGCCCGCCAGAGGAAGATGATCTCCAACATCTATGCTCCCCATTGGGTTGCCAAAAAGAATCCTCAGGCGGGGCATCAGCCGCTGTCACAGTTGCAGGACCTGGCGGCCAAGGCGTTCGAGGGCAGCGGGTTCGTGCGCGGGATTCCCCGCCAGCTGCGCATGGCCGCGGGTGACGATGTACGCCAAACGCGCCACCGCACTGTGCGCGAGCTGCACGAGCAGCTGCCGCGCGAGCTGGAAGAGGCCAAGGCCCGCAACGCCGAGCAAAAGCGCCAGTTTGCAGCCGAGCTTCGGGCGGTCCAGGGCGAAGTCGAGGCGCTGCTTGCCCGGCGCGTCCAATCCGAGGAGGAGTTGGGCGCGTTGCGTGCCCACATCGATGCCAAGGCGGCGGAATCTGCACGCTTGCAGCGTGAACTTGGCGACCTTCGGCAAAGGGTCGCGCAATCGCAGCTTGATCTCACAGCGATTGAAGCGCGGCGGCTTGAGAGCGCCGCTCTCGTCAAGGCCGCTGAGGCGCGGCTCGCCGACATCGAACGCATCGAGAGGGAATGGCAGGCGGAGCCTGAGGCGGCGCCCGTGCAAACCGTCAAGGTCGTCACCACCGGCGGCTTCGGCATCCTCCCTGCGACCAAGGAAATGCGCGTGGTCACCGAGGCGCAGCACCAAGCACAGATCAAGGCTCTGCGCAGGGTGGCGGCAAGCGCCAAGGCCGATGCGGAGAACTCGGTTCAGGAGATGATCCGGACTGAAAGAAAGCGGCTGGAACAAGACATCGAAGCCAGGCGCAAAGCGCTGGAACAATGGCAGGAGCGCCTTGAAGTCGAGCGCAAGGGTTTCACCCGGGATGGGGCGATCCTGTACGCCATGCTGGACGAGCAGCTTGACGCGATCCGCGGCCAGGGCGGCCAGACCGTTGCATGCTGCAGCACGGGACAGACGTGGCGGGATCAGCGCCTTGCGATGCTGCACAGCAGCGATGCTCGTGTCATCGACGAAGCCCTTGAAGGATGGACGCTCAGCCGTGGAGCGAGTCGTGCCCTCCATGCAGCGGACTCGCGAAGGAGGACTGTGATTGAGGATCACGGCCCCAAAATCACCGTGCAACGTGCAGACACAATGGGTGAAATGCGGCGCGCCGCGGCTGCGGCTGTAGCGCTGGCGGTGAGCCAGGGCTGGCCACGGGATGGGGTCGAGATCCAGGGCAATCCCGCGTGGCTGCATGCAGCTGCGCGCGCTTTTCTCGAAGCTGGATTCACCCTCGCTCCGAGCCTGAGTGCCGTTGAGGATGCAGTACGAGAAGAGTTGGAGGGGGACGCGGAGGGGGAATCGTCGGATGGCGGGAGCGTGCCCGCGCCTCCAGGTTCGCGCCCAGGGGGCGGCTGAGGCGCGGGCGGGTAGGACGCCAGCGTCAGCAATGTGCGGGCAAATGTCCACCCAGGGCTCAGCGGCGGAACAGGCGGTCGTACTCGAACGCGCGCCTGTTGGTCGCCGAAAGGCGCTGAGCGTCGGCATGCGCCGGGTTGATCAACACGACAGACTCTTCGGGCACGATCACCGAGGGCACGAGCAGGAGGAGACTTCGGGAAGAACGAATCCAGGCCGACCCATGCTCGACACTGGCCATGCCGGACGGGATGGCTGCCCATGCCGGGTTGAGGGCGCTGGGGTTGAGGATCTCGCGGGCGTCCCATAGCTCATCGGGGATCGCGATCTTGACGAGGAGCCTGCTCAGGAGTTGCGTTCCTGGGCCCGCCAAGAGCAGCACCTGGAGCCCGACGTGCGGGTGAGGCGGGCTGAGGCTGCCGAAGCCGGCGCGGTGTGATGCGCCCATTCGGACACACACAAAGGGCTTGCCGCCCAGGGGCACGCTGACGCGGCAGCTCCATCGGCACCAATCCGCGTGGCCCATCGCCGTCCCGCGAACGCGGCTCAACGGCCCAACGCAGCCTCGCGAGCCCCCTGCCGAGGACGTCGTCGAAAGGCGCGTTTCGGCGCGCCTGTGCGCCCGACTTCTACGGGAAATCCCGAAAGGGGAATGTCCGCAAAGGGAATGTCCCCTCTTCACTTGGCATAGTTAGATCTACTCTGCATATGTCTGGATAACAAAGACGTGCGATACGCAGCAATTGCATGTCGGGCTCAGAGATGTGCTGCGAGACAAGCACCTAAGGAGACAAAGCATGAAAATTGGCACCAAGGAGATCCTGATTCCGACCAGCATGGTGGGCAACTACCCCAATCCTCGCTGGTGGGACGCAACCTTTTCACGATCGTTCAGCGGTGATCAACAACCGCCTGATTCCATGTGGCAGGAGGCGCTCGAGGACGTCATCAATGCGGTGGTGGCGGATCAGGAAGCGGCAGGTTTGGACATCATTTCCGATGCACGCGTGCACGGGGACAACTACGCCGATCAGGTCCTGTACTACTACATGAAGCGCCTGGGCTACGACCTCAAAGGCGGTCATCTCGGATTTCCCATTTACAGCCGGCTGCACGCGGGCACCCTGACCCAGCCCATCAAGCGCCATGGCGCCTTGATGGTTGAGCAGGCCAAGGCGCTGCGCAAGGCGACCCAAAAGCCCATCAAGGTGCAATACACGGGCATTCAGGTTCTGGCGCAATGCACCAACGACCTGCATTACAAATCCAGCCGCGACCGTGCCATGGCCATGGCC
>JAGWOZ010000294.1 GCA_028870715.1 Betaproteobacteria bacterium
CAATCTGCGGGTAATAACCGGCAGGATTGCTGCAGTAATACCAGTACGCGGGCGGCGCTGGCCCGAGCGGTACGTTCTGATACTCGATGCGCTGGGGCGGTTCCTGCACCACGATCGGGGGTGCGTAGCTCCACCCGCCCCAGCCCGGACCCCATCCGCCGTACCAGCCCCCATCCCAGCCGTACCCGTAAACCGGTACTCCGATGCCAATGTTCCAATACACATGGCTTCGTGCCTGCGCCGACGGAGCCAGCGAGAACAGCGAAGCAAGCAAGGCGGCAAAAACCCAGGACGACCGCCAAAAGGTCAGAGAAAAATCGGAATGTTTCATGACACACCTCGCAGCACGTTTACTTTAACGATCCAGATCGCATCCTGCTGACATGTTGGAAAAAGCGCCCGGCTTGGGTGCTTCAGACCTTGAATCCAGGTGGCAGCGTCCGAGGCAGCCGGGCCGTGCAACTCCGCAATAAGCGCGATCCGGGCGGCGGCCTGAATGGATGCGAGTCAATGGTTGCCAGGGTTTTGGTCGCGGCCGTTGCCGGGCCGGTCCTCTCGGTTTCCACCGCGTTGCGGCCCTTGATCGCGATTCTGTCCGGGGCCGCGGTCTTGCCGCTGGCCGCGATCGGGCCCAGGGTGATAGCCCCGTTCGGGCGATCGCCCCCTCTCAGGACCGCGTCCATGCGGCATTGGATCCGCATGGAAGTGGCGCCAGTGCGGGTCGCGCTCATGCTCACGCGCCTGTTCCTGGTAACGGTTCCAATCACGTTCCTCGAAGCGGCGCAATTGCGGTGGCGGGCCACCCAGGGGCCGCCACGGTCCACCATAATGGGGTCCCGCGTACCAGCGCCCGCCGTACGCGTAGTAGTAGAGCCCTCCCAGGAAGAAAATGGGCTGCTGGACACCCAACGCGATATATACACCGAGCTGCGGTTGCCAAACCATCGCTGGTGGTGCCACGGCCACGGGTGGCGGATACACGGGTTGGGCGTAGTAGGCCGCCGGCGCATACACCGGCGGTGGGGTGCCGATGCTGAGTTGAAAGCTCACGGGAGGCCCATCCGCATAGGCCAGGCTGCTGCCGCCCGAAGATCCGAGCACGGCAAGGATGGCAAGGCCGAGCGCGCGGCGCATCGGATATCTCTGGCTTGTTTTGCTGGTTTGCATCGTGATGTCCTGTTCGTTGGGTCGTGTATTGGCCAAATGGCCCTTTCCCCCACGTTTTCTTTTTGTTGCGGAGCATGCCCGCATGCCTCTATCTTGATCCCGCCCTGTTTCTGCATTGTGTGCGTCGGGCTAGGCAGATCCCTGAGTGTTGCGCAATGATCAGATTCGGGGGCTATGCTTCCCTCAGATCTCGGGTGCGGTGTGTACGTAATGTAATCCTCACTGTAAGCCCTTTGTGCGATGCGCTCCTGGCTGACGGCACGCGCGGGGATCGCGTCTTTGCGCTTGAATCCGGCGCGCAACGCCACGTTCACGGTGGCGCGTTGCGCAAATTCATGCGGCGCGACACACGCGCGGGCTTCTAGCCCCCCAATAAGGCGGCGAGGGGCCGCGCCACGGCCGCGACCGAGGTGACATCGGTTGGCAAAGCGCAACCCGAAGGTGCTCGGGGCCGATTGCCTCGACGCTGCACGCGCCTTTCGCGTGCCAGCCCACGCCCTCCCTGGCGAAGGGCGTGGTTACGATCAGGCCGGATTTGCTTCCAATCGCGAGCCGGTGGGGACACCAGCGCACCTTGCTCGACCTGACGCCCGCCCGGCCAGCGGTCTGAAGAGTGTGCCAAGCGTGCTTGGCACACAGCGTTCGCCAGCACGCCCCAGGGTGGTGGGCCTTCAACGGCGCCGCGCCGCGGCCCCTTGAGTGCAGGCTGCACTCACTTTTGCTGGCATACGCCTCGCGCGTTGGCCTCCGCCGAAACTGGAGGATCCTTCAGGTGCATCGCACTCAGCTTTGCAGAGCCGTGCAAGGGGAAGGGTTTGGCACCAGCCGGATAGCAGTTGGATGCCAGCAGATAGGCCATGACATCAGCGTATTGCTTGGGGTTTAACGAGCCAGGGTCGTTAAATGGCATGTTCTCCGTCACGATGGTGCGAAGGATGCCCAGGGTCCAGCCGTTCCTCTGGGCAGTGGAGCGGAAATCGCTACCCGCAATGGCCGGTGCGGCCACGCCCTGGAGGCCACTGCCGTGGCAGCTGGCGCAGCTCTTCTCGTAGATGCCCCTGCCTTCACCTGCTTGCGCCGCCGTGTAGGGTGGCATGGCGTCCGTCTCCGTCGCGCCAGCAGGCTCGGCGTGCGCGGGTGTCACCCCTGGGGTGAACTCAAGGGTGGCGGCGCGTGGTCCGGCTTGCACCGTCCACGTCACGGGCTGGAGCCTGGCTTGCGGCACGGATTGAGGCGCGGGCTGTAAGCGCGACTGTGCGCTGGAATGGGCGCTGCAACGCGCCTGCACGGCCGCTGCTGCCGGTGTATACAGGATCAACATGGTGCCGTGTCGTTGAATGATGGAGCCACCTGGGTTTTCAATCGTGGCTGACCCGGACGGAATGGCGACAGCGCGGTAGACCAAATAGCCGTTGCTGAGCCCGTAGCCACTACGTTCTGGAAGCGTGCAGCCGTCAAGTCGAGTCGCGTGCTGCGGCACGGCGAGTTCGGTGTTGGCCAGGGCGCCCGACAGGCCGCCGAGGACGTCTGGCTCGCTGCGGCGACCAATTGCCACCTCGAGGTTCAGGATGGCCTGTGACGCCGCAACCTCGAATCGCGACAGGCTGCGGGCGTGCATGGCGTCGTTGAGACTGCCGAGGGCGGCCATGACGTTGGCCTGAGCACCGTGCACTGCGGGTACCCAAGGCGGCGTGCCAACACGGTCGACCAGCTGGTTGAGGTTCCCCATCACACCACTCGCGTCGCCGGGATTACCCACGTCCGGGACGTATTGCGAATCTTCCCGGCCGACGAGTGCGTTGATGGCCCGTTGTGCGTCGCGTTTGTACTCGGCAGGTCCGCTTGACGTGGCGTTCTCCGCCGCGACGATGGTTGCAATGGTCGCGCGCAGGCCGCGGAGCGCTGCAAGGGCCAACCGGTGGGGATCCCCACTGGTTGGCCCCGCGCACGCCGGCCCCGCGAGCGCAAGGCCGATTGCAGCGGCGCAAAGCGTGCGATGTAGACGCTTGGGTCGCATCGGCATGCTCAGGGGTTGAGGGCAAACATGGTCAGCACCGTCTGGCCGGCC
>JAGWOZ010000295.1 GCA_028870715.1 Betaproteobacteria bacterium
GCCCGCGTCATCGAGTCTGTCCTCGCCGGGGCGGAATACGCGCATGCGCTGCTTGCGCAAATCAAGCACGCCATGAAAGTTCTTGCCCATGCCCACAGGCCAGGTAAACGGAATGGCATCCATGCCCAGGTGCCGCTCGATCTCGTCCATCAAATCCAGGGGCGTGCGCACCTCGCGGTCCATCTTGTTGACGAAGGTGATGATGGGCGTGTTGCGAGCGCGGCAGACCTCCAGCAGCCGCAAGGTCTGCGCCTCCACGCCATTGGCCGCGTCAATCACCATGAGCGCTGAGTCCACCGCAGTCAGCACCCGATAGGTGTCCTCGGAAAAATCCTGGTGACCAGGGGTGTCGAGCAAATTGATGACACAGTCCCGCCATTCCATCTGCATCACCGAGGAGGCGACCGAGATACCCCGCTGCTTCTCGATCTCCATCCAGTCGGATGTCGCGTGCCGACTGGCCTTGCGCGCCTTCACGCTCCCTGCAATCTGGATTGCGCCCGAAAAAAGAAGCAGCTTTTCCGTCAGGGTCGTCTTGCCCGCGTCCGGGTGGGAAATAATGGCAAACGTGCGGCGTCGCGCGATTGGGGAACCAGGAAGCAATGATTTGTCTTGCATTCCTGAATTGTAGGGATTGGCTGGCAGACGAGCCCCGCGATACACGCCAGCCTCAGCCTTTTCCCGCCTCCCAGGCCTGCGCCAGCGACTGCACCGCACGCGCGGTCAGGCTTTCGGTCTGGTCGGGCCCAAGCCACCCTTGCTCACTGCCTTCGAGCAGAAGCCGCTGCGCATCGTGCCAATCGCCGAGGTGGGTCTGAAGCCCCTCTGCTTTTTGGCGCAGGTGATGCAAGGCCTTCGCCTCAGCATCGGGCAAGGCATGGCCCAGCCTCTCCAGCGACAGGCGCAGGCGCTTGGACTGGATGCGCAGTGCATGCAGCTTTCCTGCCTCCTTCGCAGTCAGTTGAACGCCTTGCACGCCAAGCTGCAAGACGTCCTGACTCGCAGCCCATGCCTTGCGCCAGCGCCTGTGATCCTGGCGTATGGCGTGCTTCGCCAGTTGCGCCAACGCGGCATCCTGTCCGCCGTAGGCGCGACGCCGCGTGCCATGCCGGGTGTTCGCATCCGATTGGCTTTCGCCCCACCCTTCTGCCCAACGCCCCAGTGCCAGCAACAGGCGAGCGAAGCGTGGACTGTGCAAATAGGCCTGCAAGGCGGCGCGCAATCGCACGCGTCTGGCCTCAACGTGCGCGTGCAGACGCGTTGGCGTCTGCACGGGAAGCAGATCAAGCCAAACGTCCGTATCGCGCACGGCCCCAGCAATCTGCATGGCCCAACGCAATTCCCCCGCGAACCAACGCACTGACCCCACGTCCGCATAGGGCGCCAGCCAGCGCAGCACGGTCCGCAGGCGGCGCAGGACCACGCGGAACTGGTGCACGGCCCGCGCCGTGTTCGAGTTGCCAATAAGCTCGGCCCAAACCGCCAGTTGCGCCGCAGCCGTGCCCACCCAAAGCCGCGCGGCTTGGCCCACGGGTGTGGCGGAAGCCAGGCTCGGTGGCTCGGGCAATGCCTGCACGCCCTTGCCTGCGGCTAAAGCGGCAGCACGCTGGGCCTTGTTGACTGGGCTGAGCATCAGGGCAAGATCCTGCGCCAGCGCCCAGGCCAAATCCCAGCAATCGGCCCACTGACCGCTCAGCAATTCCAATTCAAGTTCGGCAAGCGGCGCACTCAGCACCTGACCCGCCTGCACGGCCGTGCAGGCGCCACGGTCAAGCGCCAACTCGATTTGGCTGCCTGCCCAGTCCACCTTCCAAGCCGTGCGCGCGAACACCGTGCCGAACACAGGTTGCAGACTTCTACGAAGTTCGTGCAATTCCAGTCCAAGACTGCCCAGCGGGGTGTCCTGCAAGGCACGCTGAAGATCCGCATCGGCAAGGGCGTGCACGTCGACGGTGCCTTCAATCGTGGGCGGCGCAGCTTCCCACTCCCACTCACCGCGCGCATGGCTGAAGGCGTCCGCTGGCCCCTGCCCCTCGCCTCCGAGCGGCGTGGATTTCACCGTCATGACCCACTGACCTGCAGCGCGCCTCATGCGCAGCACCATGCCGGCAGCTGCGAGACGTGCCTCTGGCGTGTCGAAATACTGGGTGGCGAGTTCCTGCGTCACGGGTGGAGCGGCCAGCAGGCTCAAGACGGGATGGTCAAGCAATTGGCGCGCGCTATGTGCCTCGATGCTGAACTTGAGCTCGCGTTCGATTCCCATCGCTCCTCCCCATGAGGCTCTGCGCGGGCCTTCGAGTCGCCCGCATACCCCGCTTTATAGGCCTTTCGCCGAGCGTCGCCCATACTGCGCGACGCTCGGGTTCACATGCCCGCGTAATTGGGCCCGCCACCGCCCTCGGGCGCCACCCAAACGATATTCTGCGTCGGATCCTTGATATCGCAGGTCTTGCAATGCACACAGTTCTGCGCGTTGATCTGAAGCCTGTCGTTATTGTCGGGCCCCTTGACGAACTCATATACGCCGGCTGGGCAGTAGCGCTGCTCGGGGCCGGCATACCGCGCCAGATTCACCCGCACGGGCACGGACACGTCCTTGAGGGTGAGGTGCGGGGGCTGGTTTTCCTCGTGATTGGTGTTGCTCAGGAAGACGGAAGACAGCCGATCGAAGGTGAGCTTGCCATCGGGCTTTGGGTAATCGATTCGCGGCATCGTGTCGGCAGGCTGTAGCGCCGCGTAATCAGGCATCTTGCGGTGGATGGTCCAAGGCATGCGGCCCTTGAATAGCCACTGCTCGACACCCGTCATCAGCGTGCCCACCATCCGGCCCTTCTTGAACCACTGTTTGAAGTTGCGCGAACGTTGCAGCTCATCATGCAGCCATGACTGCTCAAACGCGCGCGGATACGCCTGCAGCTCGTCGCCACTGCGCCCGGCCGCCAACGCCTCGGCGATGCTTTCTGCGGCGAGCATGCCAGTCTTGATTGCCGCATGGCTGCCCTTGATCCGCGAGGCATTGAGAAAGCCCGCCTCGCAGCCCACCAGGCATCCACCGGGAAACACAAGCTTGGGTAGCGACAGGATGCCGCCAGCGGTCAATGCCCGAGCTCCGTATCCCAAGCGCTTGCCCCCCTCAAAAATCGGCGCGATTGCCGGATGGGTTTTGAAACGCTGGAACTCCTCGAAAGGGCTGAGCCACGGATTGCGGTAATCAAGCCCAACCACCAATCCGA
>JAGWOZ010000050.1 GCA_028870715.1 Betaproteobacteria bacterium
CATGCAGAGCTCCCGCAGCAATCGCGACCGGAAGCTGATGGACCGTGGCCACGGTGATTCCCCATGCGCCGCCTGCGAGTTGGCGCTGGAAGAGCTGCGGCGACATCGTTGTCTTGCCGTGAGGCGCCAAGGCAATCGCGCTCTGCGCGCAGTACAGCTGCATCCATCGAATGTTGTGGTCGAGTTCGCGCTGCTTGATTACGGCCAACGGAAACGGCAGATCGCCAGCGAGCACGTCCCAGCCTTGCATGCCAATTTCCGAGCGCCTGAGCGGTGGCGACGCGTGCGGATATCCCTTCATACCCGGATGCAGGATGGGATCAAGCCAGGATTGAGACAGATCATCGCGAGGGGGCATTGGGGTCTCCTTGATGCACGCTGACGGCCGACCTGCCCCGGCCGCTGGCTCGGCCTGACGCAAAACCTGCGATTGCTATGGTGCGTGACCTCAAACAATCTGCGCAGCGGCCCGGCGCTCCACAAATCAAGCCTTCAGCACGCACTTTTCGTACAGCCCCAACATGCGCCCTGACGGGTCGTACTTCGCCTTCAGCACATCATATTGTTCCATCGCATAAGCGTTCGCAAACTCTTCCCGGGTGAAGTAACTTTCGGAATAGAGAGACTTGATGCCGCCAAGCCGTACCACCTCACGCTCCACCAGGCGGTTGAAATAACCGGGCTCATGCGGCTGCCTGCTTTGCACCACATCCCAGAAGCCGAAGTTCACATACCGGGTGTCGGCAGTCAACGGAAATAGTGTGAACTGCGCCTGCGGCAGGGGGGCGCGCACAGGGCATATCCAGATCGGCAGAATACCGATCTCACGGAGCAAAAAGGCCAGAAATTCTGGCGCATGTGCCACCGGAATATCGACGTCCTGGATGACGGACTCGGTATGCAGGCCGCGCAGACGAGCCAACCGGCGCGTCAGGCCCCAGCGGGCATTCCAGCGCATGATCCGCGTGTAGGTGCGCGAATTGAGCCGTGACGGCCCGAGCAGGCACCGTACAAGCCGATTCTGCGCATGCACGCTCTTCGAACACCAGAACCAGTCAGTATCCCAACGCCAGATGTAGTCCTGCACGCGCATGTAGTCCACCGGCCTTTCCAGCAGGGATCGGTAGTAGACATGCTGGTACGTGTAGTCGCTGAGCCAGGGGGCGGTATCGACGAAACAGCCGGCGTTGAGAATCTGCTGCTTTGGCCCGAAGACCACACCGTCGACAAAATCGGCGTCGCCTTGGCAGTGCGCGTCCACTGCGCGAAAAAAGGCAATCGGATCCTCGTGCGGTACATGCGCCACTTTGACAAATGGTTTGACCGGCACCGTACGCACGCGCAGCCGCAGCGCATAGCCCAGCGTTCCATAGGAGTTGGGAAAACCGTAGAAAAGATCACGATACTCATTGCCCGGCCGGCACGTCACGACGTCGCCCCCGGGGAGCAGCACGTCGAACTCCAGCAACGTATCATGCACAAGGCCCCACCGATGCGAGGTGGCTTCGATCCCGACACCCGCCGCTGCGCCTCCGACGGTGATGGTCTTGAGTTGTGGCACGACGGCCGGCATGACCCCGCGCTTCAACGTCTGAGCCACCAGCGCCTCGTACGTTGTCAAGCCCTCAACGTCAACCCAGTTCTGCGCAGCGTCAATCGTTAGAACATGGCAAAAGTCGCTCAGGTCGAGCTTGTGCTTGGATCCCTCGTTTCGGTCGCGAAACAAGTTGGAACTCGTCTTGCCCAGACCGAGCGGCGCTACGCCGACTGCGCTGAGCGCACGCAACCGTGTGGCCAGTGCAACCTGGCGCGCTGCGTACCCAGATGCGTCAGTGAGCATAGAGATGCGCCCGGCTCATCGGGTAATTATTCCGGGTGATATTGCCCTTGCTGAAGACGATCTGGAACAAGTGTGTGTAGCCGGCGGGTGAACGGAACATTTCGGCGCAGCCCCGCAGATACACCCGCCACACCCTGTAGAACCGTTCGTCAAAGCGCTGCGGGTCGAGA
This sequence comes from Betaproteobacteria bacterium, assembly GCA_028870715.1. Lineage (GTDB taxonomy): Bacteria > Pseudomonadota > Gammaproteobacteria > Burkholderiales > Burkholderiaceae_C > Thiomonas_A. The sequence continues at coordinate 2,011 of JAGWOZ010000050.1, forward strand.
GCCTGGATCGCCGCCCACTGTTTTTCAAACCGCTCGGCCCACACGTCCAGCGTCAAGGCGTAGTGGCGCCGAAGATTCTCGATGTCCACTACCTCCAGCCCGCAGCGCTCCATCGCCACGATCACTTCGGAAAGTGCCGGGATCCAGCCACCGGGGAAGACATGTTTGCGTATGAACAGATCCGTCTCGCGTTGGCGGATATGACCGATGAAATGCAGCATGCCAAGCCCGCCGGGCTTCAGAAAGTCCGCGTGCGCGCGAACGACTTCGTCCAGTTGGTCACGCCCCGCGTGCTCGAGCACGCCGATCGACACCACCTTGTCGTACTGCGCATCGACATCGCGAAAATCGGCCTCACGCACCTTGATCTTGTCCGTGAGACCACGGCGCGTAATTTCGCCGCGCAGCCAATCAACCTGCTCGGTGGTGGTGTTAAGGCCGGTGCCCAAAGCACCAACCGTCTCCCATGCCCGGAAAAGAAAGCCCCCAAAGCCACAACCAATATCGATACAGCTTTCTCCGCGTGCCAACTGGATTTTGCGGCAGACATGGTCGATCTTGGCTTGCTGGGCCTGCTCCAGGGTCTGGATCCCTTCAGGCCAATAGCCACAGGTATACATCATCAGAGGCTCGTCAAGCCAGAGGCGATAGAACCCGGCCCCCAGACCATAGTGTGCACGGGCATTGGCTTTGGCCTGGCTTGGGCTGCGATTCGAATTGCGCAATTCATGAATGCTGTTTTCGGCCGTGATCAGCGTCTTTGGCATATCCAGCCCGCTGAGCATGCCGGCTGCCAGCGCTGCACCGAGATCGCCCTCGACATCCAAGGTCTGGTCGAAATAGGATTCCAGCAAACCCAGATGCCCGCGCGAAAACGCCTGAAGCAGCGCAGCGTCAGTGCGAAACAACACCCTGAACATCGGAACGTCCGGGCCCGTCCGGTAGGGTTTGCCATCCGGCAGCTGGATGGAAAACGACATGCCGCAACGGGCCTGCAACGTATCGATCAGCTTTTGTACGGGGAAAAGCATGCACCATCCTTGTGTCGGACCACTCAGGCGCTAACACGGCCGCTGAAGACTCTCAGCCCTGCATTGAAACAACTTAGCACATTGATCCCATACGCTTGCCCAGGCACTTGAGATACTCAACTTCGGAATACTGCGGGGCGTCACAAAGCCTAGCTGTTGGGTCCGCAACATCCTGGCTCGAGTGTGAATCCGGCCGCGCCGAAACTTGGCTGAGCCGTCCACTTCCTGAACGTAGATCGGCCGATTCCCAATCAATGCGCACCGCCCAAGCGAGCCAGCGCTCAAACTGAGCCCTGGCATGCTGCCCGCTTCCTCTCTCTTCTTTTAGAGCATGCGCAAATTAAGAGGCCGCAAGTTCTCCAGCTTGTGATCCGCCTTTACCGCACCCATTCAGTGAAGGAAGCCGTGGCCATCATTCCTTCATCGCGGCAATGCGATTATTTGGGTCGAGTAGTGCGATCCGCGGGTGGAATACCTGCGCCGTGGCGTCATCCATAAGGGAGTACGTGCAGATGATTAGCAAATCACCGATTGCAGCATGGCGTGCGGCCGACCCATTAAGGGTGACGCGGCCGCTTCCCGCAGGTTCCGCGATTGCGTAGGTGGTCAAGCGTGCACCGTTCGTGACGTTGTAGATCTCGATTTGCTCCCCTGCGATGATGTCGCATGCGTTGAGAAGGCTCAGGTCGATTCCACATGACCCTTCGTAGTGCAAGTCAGCACCGGTGAGTGTGGCACGGTGAATTTTGGCGCGCAGCATGAAACGGGCAGGGGTAGCCATAGCGGTCTCAGAAATCGGGGGAAGTGGAAGAAAGGACATGGGCGATCACTTGGCAAAGCCGAAACCGGGAATCAGCGATATTCAGCGTGCCTCCATGAGGTGAGCGCGGTGGTCGATGTTGGATGGGGCATCGCTTGGCGGTGCAAAGATCCGCTTGAACGCGAACGCCTCCGCCGTCGGGCCGCAGCTCGCTAAGAGGTCGAGTTTTGACTTGGCCTCGCGCACCGAGGGGCGATGGCTCTCGGCAACCCACCACAGCACCACATGCGGTTGACTCAATCGCGCGAACCATTCCTTCCTACGCCGAAGATATTCGGCGTGCTCGGATTTGTAGACAAAGCCAATCAGCGCGTCAAGGCTTCGCCAGATGGACAGATTAAACAAGACAGGATTCGTCGCCTCCAGCAATACGCCGGCGGCATCGGCGTCCGTCTCGTGCTGCCATACAAAACCCTGTTCAGCCTTGGCTAGCGCTCTGATTCGCTCTCGATGAGCGACAAAATCATGCATCTCGGGACTGTGCAATGGCGCCTTTGCCACAGCAATATTGAGTTGCGCAAGTTGATATCGCATGGATGTGGCCCATTGGTAAATCTTTACAACTCAGACAGCCTCAGCAATCCGTCTAGGCGGTGCGAAGCGTTGTGGAGGTCGCGCTCCGAAGGGCCGGAAATGGGAGCTGGAACGATGCATCTCAATTCCTGATAGCCAGGAGTTCCTTGGCTCGAATCGTCTTTTCCAATCCCGACTGTTTCACGCCCCCGAAGGTCGCTGCGTCGGACGACAGTCGTGCCATATGCCTACCGCTCATGGCGACTTCGACGGCCTCGTCCAACCAAAGGACGCGCCCGATATCGCGACTGTCGATGGACGCGGCAGGACCAAATTCGTTGGCGTTTGCATGCAGCCAAAGTTCCGCCTCATCCTTGAAGCGGAGCCTGCGTGCAATGGGGCCGAATGTTTCGTCACGGGAGCACAACGCATCGGCCGTTGTATCCGCGAGGACCGTCGGCTTCAATTCCGTTGCAATTTTCACGTGCTGAATATCGTCCCGCTTGGGGCCGAAAACACCGGGTCCATGAGCGACTGGAGCGTGCAGAAGCTCCAACGAGCCAAGACGAGTCGGCTCGGTGTCGACGCACAAACAAAGAAAGCAAACTAGCTCGACGTGAGTCCTGCATTGGGGTCAGTGAAAGGCACTCAGGCTATTCTCCTGGCCCCGATCATAGTCATTTTTGACATCCATCAAACAATGAGCGAGCTCCTTGTGCGTGGCAACATGAAACATTTGCCGAACGACAACCAACGGCAACGACGCATGGCATCTCAAAGGTCCGTACAGCGAAATCGGGCCTGGGCGGTCACATTCACTTCGGACGCTCCGTCAGGCTTTCTCAATCACGCTCGCATTTCGGAGCGCCCCGAAATGATCGTCTTGGGTGCGGAAGTATGACTGAGGCATCACAGTGACCGTGGATGCAAATCGCGGAGTGAAGTCCATTTGATCAATCACGTCACGCTGTAGATCGACACCTGGCGCGATCTCGAACAATTCCACACCGTCTGGCGTAAGGCGAAAACTTGCGCGCTCGGTCAGGTAAAGGACTTTTTGAGCACGCTCCAACGCTTGCGCGCCGCTGAACGTGACCTGATCAACTTCGCTCACCAGCTTTTTTACGCTTCCCTGCCGTTTGACGTGCATGCGACCATCGCCCGTCTCAAGTTCGACGCCTTTTGCGCCGAAGGTGCCACAGAAAATGACCTTCCGCGCATTCTGGGCGATGTCGATGAAGCCCCCAGGTCCGACGGTCAAGCCTCCCAGCCTCGACACGTTGACATTGCCTTGGGCATCGATTTGACCGAAGCCCAGCATGGCAATGTCCAAGCCGCCTCCGGCGTAGAAGTCAAACTGCGTCGGTGCGTCCAGCATTGCGCTGGCATTTCGTGCGAAGCCAAACAACTCACCGTCAAGCAGGCTACCTCCGTAGGTGCCGTGCTCAATGGTCTGGTAGATCCGATCCAGTTCCCCGCGCTGCGCAACCAATCTCGCGACTGCATCGGGCACACCGACACCATAGTTGACGACTGCGCCTTCGAAGAGCTCGCACGCAGCGCGCCTGGCCACGGCCTGGCGCTCCGTGAACGGTTCGTCCGACTGTCGGACCTGGCTCGCCTCGGCTTCGCGTCGCGCCGCTCCTACGAGTTCGCCCGTCAACGCGGGGTCGTAGGCCACTGCGTAGCTGGTGCGCTGCTCGGGATCGACCACGATAGCGTCGACCCAGGCCGCAGGGATGCGGACCTGGCGGGCACTCAACGCTCCACGCGGCAGGCGCTCCCGGACCTGCACGATCACCTTGCCGCGGCAAGCGCGAGCGGCGAGCGCAATTGCGGTGGCGTCGAGGTTTGCAGCCTCTTGCTCAAAGCTAATATTGCCGTCCTCGTCCGCCGCAGATCCGCGCACGAGCGCTACATTCACCACATACGGTATGTAGCGCAGGTATTCCCGCCCGTCTATGGTTATCAACTCAGCGAGATCTGCGTCGGCGCTCGCATTCATGCGCCCACCCCCATGGCGTGGGTCGCACACCGTGCCCAAGCCAACATGCGTGATTAGCCCCGGGCGGCCAGCGCCAATTTCACGCAGGAGTTGCGAGGAAACTCCTCCTGGAAGGATGTAGGCCGCGATCTTTTCGTCGCGCGCGAGTTGCTGCATGCGCGGAGACCAGACCCAATGCCCGCCGATGACTTTGCGCACCAATCCCTCGTGCGCGAAGCAGCTCATGCCCCGGTCTTTCTTGTCACCAATGCCCAAGGCGTGCACCACCGTGAGGTCGCGTGGCTGCGCTGTGCTCAGAAATCGCTTTTCCAAAGCTTGGAACAAGCAACTTGCTTCCATCAAACCGCCACCGCCGCCCATCAGAGCCAAGGTGTCGCTATTCTGGATCATCGCGACCGCTGCTTCGGCCGAAAGGAATTTCGATTGCATCGCAGCCCCTCACCGGTGTAGGTCGAACAGTGCCGCTCCGTGCTTGAGCAGGCTTTTCGCGAGCACCGCGCGATGGATCTCGGAAGTGCCGTCGAAGATGCGATACACGCGCGCGTCCCTGTAGTAGCGCTCGATCGCGAGCTCCTTGCAATATCCCATGCCGCCGAAGATCTGCACCCCGCGGTCAACCACGCGACCCAAGGTTTCGGCAGCCAACACTTTGACCATGGAGATCGCATCGCGTGCGTCATGCCCGGCGTCGATCATCCATGCTGCCCGAAGCACCATGAGGCGCGCGGCATTGATTTCGATGACGCTGTCAGCCAGCATCTGCTGCACCATCTGGAACTGTGCGATGGGGCGACCGAACTGGGTGCGATCGTCGGCATACGCGGACATCAATTCCAGCACATGACTTGCCTTGCCAACCGCGCGAGCACCCACCTGAGCCAGGCGCACGACGTTGAGCGCGCCCATCGCCAGCTTAAACCCCTGGCCTTGCTCGCCCAGCAGAGCGACAGATTCCAAGGGCACATTTTCGAAAAACAGCTCGACGTGCGGTGTTCCGCGCAGGCCCATCATCTTCTGATCCTTCCCAAGCGTGAAGCCCGGCAGGCCCTTGTCGACCATAAACATGGAGATTTCCTTCTCTCCGGTTTTGGCAGAGACGAGAAAGAAATCGCTCCATTCGCCGTCGCTGATGAAGTGTTTGCTGCCATTGAGTACCCAGCCTTCACCCGACTTTTGCGCGTGCGTCTTGATGGCCTGCGCATCCGATCCGGCGCCGGGCTCGGTAATGGCGATCGAGCAGGTGCGTTCGCCGCGCACCGTTGGCTTCAGCCAACGATCCACTTGACTTCCCTTGCACTCCAGCAGAGGCTCGTAGACGTTGCCGAAGGCGCGCCGGATCAAGATGTCGCTGGTATGACCGAACTGCTCTTCGCAGAGGATGCGATCGACAGTGCTGAGCCCACCCCCACCATATTCGGTGGCGATGTTCAGCGCGTACAGGCCCAGCGCTTTGGACTTTTCGTGCACCATGCGCGCGATGCCCGGATCAAGTTGACCGCTTTCCTCGATCGCATTTTCGAGCGGCTTGAGCTCTTCCTTGATGAAGCGGCGCACGGTCTCAATCATCATCCTCTGTTCATCGTTCAGCGCGAAATCCATCATGTCTCCATCAATAGTCGGCGGCTAGGCGCCCTCGGCAGCCCTCGCCAGCCACCGCTGCCGTCAGCATCGCCGCGAGATGGGCGTGCTCCGGTAACTTCACTATATGGTCAACAAATCGCCCTATCAATGTGCATGGTGTGACGTTATAATTCACGTATCGTGATGCTCAAATTCCAGCTCACCGACTTGCAAGTCTTTTGTCTGGCAGCGCGCAAGGCCAGCTTTGCCGCGGCTGCAATGGAGCTTGGAATGTCTCCCGCTTACGTGAGCAAGCGCATTGCGGTCCTGGAAAGGGCACTGGGCGTCACGCTTTTTCATCGAGCCGCGCGGCGTGTCACCGTGACCGATGACGGTGAGCGCGTCTATGCCTCGGCGCAGCAAATATTCGAAGGTGTCGACCACATGGGAGAGGCGGTTGCCGGGGCACGGTCGGAGCCGCGCGGCGTGCTACGCGTCACGACCAGCTTCCGGCTGGGCCGCAAGCACATTGGGCCCATCCTGTCGATGCTGGCGCAGCGTTATCCGACCCTTGACATTACGCTGGACGCCGTCGACCGAAGGGTGGATCTGATTAGTGAAAACATCGACCTTGACGTTCGCATTGGGAGCGTTGATGAGCCACATTTGGTTGCCCATCGAATCGCCGACAGCACCCGCGTGTTGTGCGCGGCGCCCAGTTATCTCGAACGCCGCGGCATACCGGCGAGCATCGCCGAATTGAGTCATCACGACTGCCTAGTCTTGCGCGACCGCAATCAGGCATTTGGCGTGTGGCATCTGTCGAGCCCGTCTGGAATCCAGAAAGTCAAGGTCACCGGACGACTATCCTCAAACAATTCCGAGATTGTTCGAGGGTGGGGGAACGACGGTCACGGAATCCTGCTGCAGGCCAGATGGGACGTCAGCGAGGACTTAAAGGCGGGGCGCCTGCGTGCGGTCCTGCCAGACTGTTCACAGCCAGGACAAATCTGGGCGGCGAGCACGGTGCGATTGAGCCACTCGGCCAAGGTGTGCGTATGTGTCCAATTTCTCCAGGAACAGCTCGCTCGGGGCCCCTTCGCACTGAAGCAATAATTCGGGCACGGATGGCCAGCGAGGGCCGCAGTAACGGCAGCTATCTCACGAAAACTCCCGAAAGACGCAACAGCCAAGCCACAGTGGTTAGCGACACAAGCGCTGCGCTCGTCGTCAGCAGCACTGTGGTGGCACAAAACTCCTCCATCATTTGCAGTTGCCCGATGATCGGAAAGGTGCTGAACATCGGCGCCGATGCCAGGATGACACCGGCAGCGGCCAACGTCGGGTCATGCGGGCGCAGGAGCAGCATTGCGGCAAGCACCAGCACCGGATGACCGACAAGCTTCGCAGCACCCACTGAGACTGCATCGCCAAGCATGCCGCGCACGCGGATGCCAACCAGCGAGCCTCCGATGAAAAAAAGGGCTGCGGGCGCCGAGGCACCGGCTAAGATTGAAATCGCGCGCAGCACAAGCTCCGGTGTGTGCACGCCGAGCGCCTTAAGCAACAGTGCAAGGGCGAGCGCAATGACGATCGGGTTGCTGAGCAGTGCGCGCAGGATTTTGCGCAGCGCGCCAATGGCGCCGACGGCACTGGCGCCGTCGGCGCTGGCCAAAGTCATCGCCAGCGGCAACACCATGCTGTTCTCAACCAGCATGGTCAGCGCCAGGCTCAATGACGCCATTGAGCCAAATAACTGGTGAATGATCGGAAAACCGATGAATGCGCTGTTCGAGCATGACATGCCGAGACCGTAGATGGCCGCCTGCCCCAAGCTGCGGCCGCGCACGCGCGATGCCCACAGCAGGCCAAGCAGCAGCATGGCGATCGAACCGGCTGCGTAGGCCAGCAGATAGCGTAGGTCAATGATTTGCGTGCCATGCGACCCGATGATCGCCCCGAACACGAGAGCGGGGAGGCACAGGCGGAGCACAAAGGAGGCAATCGCGCCCAAGTACTCTTTCCTGTAGTACCCCAGTCGAACCGAGATATTTCCGGTGCCGATGAGGAGGAATATCGGGATAACCGCGTGCAGGATGGTTGACATGGTATTGATGATGGTCCTTTTCGAGGCTATTGCCTCCAATTGATGGAAGACATCAATCCGGAGTTCGCCCTGCCCGACGGGGCGGTCGTGCTCAGGGTCAACAAAGGGGTGAGCCCAACATGGAAGAACAACCCTCGCCTCTCCCATCGCCTGCATGCCCATGCCGGAGGCCCCAAGGCCGAGAGGGTGACCGTGAACAAGCGCTCCATGGCCACCGGCCATGGAGCGCTTGGAGAATGATCGGCGCTACCTCGATAAAACCATGATGGTCCTGGACGGCGCCAGGAAATTATCGGATGCAGAGGACAAGCTGCCGCGCTGGGTCAGACGAATTCGAACAGCCTAGCGGCCGTGTCATGCATCAGCTGCTGGCGCTCAGCAGCTGTGAACATTCGCTCCCAGCGCCGCAGCATTGGTCCGAAATCGAGGCGAAACGGCGCCTTCAGGTACGGCCAATCAGAAGCCCACATGCAGTGCTCGGTGCCGAATGCCTGTACAAGCGCCTCGGTGTAGGGCTCGACATCGTGAAAGGGGAACGGGGTTTCGGCGAACTTCGCCTCTCCCGACAGCTTGACGACCGCGCGCCTCTCCCGTCCCAGCGCGAGCAGCGCTTGGAACCCCGGCTGCCGCAACCCACGCGACACCACGGGGCGCCCGTAATGGTCGAACATTAATTTCAGATCCGGAACGCTGTCAAGCATGGGCAGCAGCTCGACCAATTGGTCGCCTTCGATCTGCAACTGCGCCCAAAGTCCTAACTCGGCGAGGCGCTGCAGCAATGGGCGCAGTCCCCCGTAGTGGGCTACGCCGTACATCGCTGGGTTGAACGCCAAACCCAGCACGCCTCGTGCCTTCAGCGACGCAAGGGTCTCCAGCGATGCGTCCTGCGGCAGCACGACGATGCCCTTGAACTTGCCGCCCCCGGTGTCGAGAGCGTGCAGCAGGCAGCGATTGTCGATGTTGTAGCCCGAGTTAGGCCCGACCAGCAGCGCGTGCGTCACGTTAAAGCAGGCCATGACCTGCTCGAAATAGCCCTGCGCGCCGATTTCCTGGCCCGCGGGGCGGTACGCGACGTCTGGCGCATAGGGAAAATGGTCCGGGTCAAGCAGGTGGCAGTGGGTATCAATCTTGGGTTGGTCAAAGACGTTCATAGCGATGGCCGTGCGAGAGATGGGCAACTCAGAATGTCGCAGCCAGCACGCCACGCAACTCATCGCTGATCTGCGGCTGCACGCCAAACCACAGCTCGAAGCCTCGACGCGCCTGATTGAGCAGCATGCCCAGCCCGTTGACCGTCGGGTTGCCTCGCTCGCGCGCGGCGGCCAGCAGCGGGGTTTCGAGCGGAATGTAGATGACGTCGGACACCAGTGCAGCCTTCGGCAGGCGGTCGAGATGCAGGTCCAGCGCAGGATGCCCATGCATACCCTGGTTGGTCGTGTTGACCAACAGCGCCACGTCTGTCAGCGCTTCGTGTCGCTCGCTCCAGTCGTGCACCTCCACGGCAGCGCCGAATTCGGCGGCCATCGCTTCAGCTTTGCCACGGGTGCGGTTGATCAAGCGTATGCGCGGCGCGCCTTCGTCCAGCAGACTCAGCACCACCGCGCGCGCGGCGCCTCCGGCGCCCAGTACGGCCACTGGGCCGGCACTGGCCTTCCAATCCGGCTTAGCATCCCGCAGGCACTGGATGTAGCCGTAGCCGTCGAAGTTGTAACCGGTCAGGGAACCGTCGGCACTGGCGACAACCGTGTTAACCGCGCCCATCCGGCGTGCCAGCGGATCGATCACGTCGAGCATCGGCATGATGGCCACCTTGTGCGGAATGGTCACGTTGCATCCAGCGATGCCAAGGGCCCGGATTCCGCGCACAGCGTCGGCGAGGTTCTCCGGCTTCACTGGAAACAGCCCGTATGCGGCCTGCAGCTTGTGCTCGCGCACCCAGAAATTTTGGATGACCGGCGAGCGCGAATGTGCGACCGGCCAGCCCATTACACCGGCGAATTTAAAAGTCTTGTCCATGCTTGTCTCCTTTTCTTGTTCAACGTGGGCTCGGATCGGGCTTGGCGGGAAGGTCGCGCGGAGCCAAGCCAGTGTAGGTGTAGTCGATTTCCTTGGGCATCGGACCTTTGATCCGCGCACCCTGCTGCTTTTGCTCCCAGGCGTGCGCAAGGATGCCGACTGAGCGCGCCAGCACGAACAACCCGCGCCCGAGTTCGGGCGCGAAGCCGAGCTCGCAGAAGACCACCGCAGTGATGCCGTCGATGTTCATCGGGATAGGCCGGCTCTTCATATTGCGCAGAACCGTCTCCACCGCTCTGCCGATGGCCGCGAAGCGGCCGCTGACTGCCCCAGCAGCCACCGCGCGGTCAACCAGCGCGAACAGCGGTTCGGTGCGTGGATCAATAGGGTGGAAGCGGTGGCCGAAGCCGGGCACGATCTTGGTTCCCGCTTCGCGCCGGCGCTGGAGCACGGCCTCAGCGGCGCGCTGCAGGTCACCTTCGGCGCCCGCCTCAGCATCGATTTCCAGGTACATCTCCATGCACTGCTGCCCCGCACCACCATGCACGTCATCGAGCACGTTGACCGCGGACGCCATGGCGCCGTTGACCGGCAGGCCGCAACTGACCGCCATGCGCGAAATCGCGATCGACGGTGCGTGCGGTCCGTGATCGACACCGGGCACCATCGCCGCTTCCAGAAGCTCAGACTGCATGCGCGTGGGGAGGTCACCACGCAGCATCAACCAGATCATGTCGGGAAAGCGCACGTTCCCGATCAACTGCTCGATCGGGTAGCCGCGGATGGCGATCTTTCCCGGATGAATATCGATGATCGATGTCGACCACCATTCCGAGGCCTTGCGCAGGAGACCCGCATCGTCACGTTCGCTCATTGAATCTCCTCAGGCTTCCAGCGCAGGATCGTAGAAGTCGCCGAACAACTCGGCGTCGGACGGGCGGTCCTCTTTAATTGGCACCGACACCCAGGTAGTGTTCATGTAGTGCTTGAGGTGAACGTTCTCGGAGACGATGTTTCCGCCCCACGTTCCGCAGCCCAAACTGGAGGTCATCGGCATGCCGTTATTGAATGCGCCTGCATTGGCCTTGGACTGCGGCTGGCGCACCATGATGCGGCTGACCGGCGCGGCCATCGCCAAGCGGTGGATATGTTCCTGATCAAAGGAGTAGATGCCGCAGGAGTGACCCTTGCCGCCGACCTCGTAGACCGCCCGCATCATGTCCAGTGCTTGGTCGAACCCGCTGTACTTGTACACCGCCAGCAGCGTAGTTAGCTTTTCGCGCGAGAAAGGATGCTGCTTGCCGATGCCGTCGCCGCGCACGATGATGAACTTGCGGTCGTCGGGAATCGTGAAGCCGGCTGCGCTCGCGAGCTGCTGCGGCGCGATAGCCACGGTGTTGGGCAGGCGGTGGCCTTCTTCGTCCCACATGACACGGCGCAGGGCCACCTTCTGCTCGTCATTGGCCAAGAATCCCCCCTCGGCCTGCAGTTGCGCGAGCATGCGATCGAACACGCTGGCTTCGATGATCAGGTTGCCGTCCGCCGAACAACCGGATCCGAAGTCCGAAGTTTTTGACAGCCGGGTATTGAGTGCCGCCTCCGCGATGTCCGCCGTCTCGTCGATAACCATGGTCGAGTTTCCCGCTCCCACGCCATACGCCGGCGTGCCCGAGCTATACGCGGCGCGCACCATGGGCTGGCCACCGGTCGCAATGATCAGATCGGCCCGCGCCATTAGCGCCTGAGACATCGGGATGTTCACCTTGGTCAGACACTGCAACAGGTCGGCCGGTGCGCCTTCGCGCTCCAGCGCCTCGCGCATCAGGCGTACGGTTTCGAAGGAGGTCTTCTTCGAGCGCGGATGCGGCGAGAAAATCACCGCATCACGCGCCTTGATCGCGTAGATCGCATTGCCCGCCGGGGTCAGGTCGGGGTTGGTGGTCGGCACGATGCATGCGATCACCCCCACTGGCTTGCCGTACTTGACAATGCCTTTCTCGGCAATCTCTTCAATGATGCCCACGCTTTTCTGGCGCAGCGCATCGCGCAGCACACCGCGAATCTTCATGCGTTTGCCCATGCGGCTATCGGGATCTCCCAGGCCGCTTTCGGCGATGCCCTCGCCGACCAACCGCGTGAAGGTGCGCTTGTTGGCTACCGCCCAAGCGATAGCCTGGCACAAGCGATCAACGCGCGCCTGATCGTAGCTCTCGACGATCGCCAAAGCCTTGCGCGCACGGTCGAAGGCTTGGTCGAGCTCATCCTGCTGTTCCGCGGTAATGCCGCTCTTGGTTTCAACTTGAGTCATTTCGGTGTTTCTCCGCCTGGGTGAAGGGTTGCGTCCCGCCGATTCAGCGGCGCACAAATGGATTGGCTACGTCCAGCCCCGGAGAGAGCCAGACGCACTTAGTTTCGAGGTAATCGCGCATTGCATCGATGCCGGATTCGCGACCGATGCCGGAGCGTTTAAAGCCACCGAACGGCGAGGTGTAGCTGGTAGCACGGTAGTTGTTGACCCAGATGGTCCCCGCCTTGACGCGCTCGACCATGTACAGCGTCCGCTGCAGACTTTGCGTCCAGATGCCCGCCGCCAACCCAAATTGCACGTCATTGGCGATTCGCACGGCGTCGGCCTCGTCGTCAAAGGCGATCACCGACAGCACGGGCCCAAAGACCTCCTCCTGGGCTATGCGCATGCGGTTGTCGACCCCGACAAAAATCGTTGGTTCGACGAACTGTCCAGATCCAATGTCGGACCGCGCGCGCCCCCCCGTCACGCAGCGCGCACCCTCGGCCTTCGCGATCTCGATGTAGGACAGCACCTTGTCGAACTGCGCAGGAGTGGCGATGGGGCCGATCTGCGTGCCAGGATCGGCCGGGTCGCCGAGGCGGATGTCGCGCACAAAATTGACCAGCTTGCGGACAAATTCATCGTGGATGCTCCGCTGCACCAATAGCCGCGATCCAGCCTGGCAGGTCTGCCCCGCCGCAGCGAAGATTCCGCTGACCACGCCCAGCAGCGCGCGATCGAGGTCGGCATCGTCGAACACGATGTTCGGCGACTTGCCGCCGAGCTCAAGGGTGACCGTCTTCAGGCCGCATGCCGCGGCCTCGTAAATTTTCTGTCCCGCGATCTCCCCGCCCGTGAAACCGATATGCGCCACGTCCCGGTGGCTGACCAAGGGAGCGCCGACCTCGGGGCCGAAGCCGGTGACGACGTTAACCACGCCCGGAGGGAAGCCCGCGCGGGCGAACAGTTCAGCGAATTCCAGCATCGAGGCAGACGTAAATTCCGAGGGCTTGATGACCACAGTACAGCCCGCCGCCAGCGCCGGTGCCAGTTTCCAACTGGTTAGGGTCAGGGGTGAATTCCATGGCGTGATGATCGCCACCACCCCCTTGGGCTCGTGGCGCGTGAAGGACAAAACGCCAGGCTTGTCAGTCGGAATCACGCTGCCCTGAACCTTGTCGGCGAGGCCGGCGTAGTAGTGAAAGTACTCAGACAGATACTTGACCTGGGTCACCACCTCCGCCGCTAGCTTGCCGTTGTCGCGCCGCTCGATCTCTGCCAAGCGCGACACATTCTCCGAAATCAGGTCGGCGAGCCGTCGCAGCAGCGCGCCGCGCCCGGAGGCGCTCAGAGCCGGCCACGCGCCTGACTCGAAGGCGCGCCGGGCCGCGTGCACCGCACGGTCGACGTCCGCCTCCGATCCGCGGGCAATCATTGCCCAGTCCTTGCCAGTGAATGGATCCTGGCTGGCGAAGTATTGGCCCCTGGCGGGTGCCATCGACGCGCCGTCGATGAAGAGTTCGTAACGCGTCAGGGCTTCGGCTTGCGACATCGCTTTCTCCGCGCCGATCGTGCCGGCCACGGTCCTCGTCTGTTTTGTTGGGGGAAATGCTGTTCGATTCAATCGCTGCGCGCAACCGCGGAGGCGCCCACGCCTCGTTCAACGCGCACTGAGCGAGCGCCTCAGCACGTCCAGCACGCTTCGCACGTCGTCGATCGGCACTTGGCCGGGAGCCGATGCACGTGAACCGACGGCGAAACTGACCGTCGAGCCGAACATCCAGCCAAACAGCCGGGTCAGCGACCCGTACGGTCCCATCGACATGGTGATCAGGGGCATGGCGTGGCGCCGCGAGGCGTCCAGCGTCGCCTGCAGCAGAGTAAGCACGTCGCCGATGTCGCCAGGCATCACGGCCACTTTCGCCACGTCCGCGCCGAGGCGCTCCGCGATGGCGAATTTTTCGGCCATGTCGGTCAGGCTCGGTGTTCGCTGGAAGTCGTGGAACGATCCGATCAGCAGCGCGCCGGACGCCTTCGCAGCCTGCAGTGCACGCCGGAAATGCTCGGGTTCGCTGCTGAGTTCGGCGTCGACAAAATCGACGGTTCCGTCCGCGCACACCGCCTCGATGCCGCGGCTTACGGTGTCCTCCGAAGCCGTGATTGGCTGTCCACCCTCGCGGATTGAACGCCTCGTATAAATGACCGGGATGCCGCCGGCGACGCGCCGCAACTCGCGCGCGGCCTCGACGACGCGGTCGACGTCGCCGAGCGCATCGAAGAAGTCCACCCGCCATTCCAGCAGGTCGGGTCGCTTCGCCACCACGGTCGCAGCTTCGGCGCGCAGGGTGTTCAGATCGCGTGCCACCAGCGGCGCGCAAACCAAAGGCTCCGCGCCTCCGGCCACCACGCGGCCGCGCAACTGGATCGACTTACTCATATTCATTGCAATCACCTCCAAGTCATTGGCGTCCCGCGCCACACGCCACGGGACGCATTCAAACGCCAGACTTCAAGCCTCAACCCTTAGAACTTGTACATGAAGCCGACTTGCACCCCGGTGATCTTCTTGCCCTTCAGGTCGGACGTGGGGAATGCCTTGGTCAACGGGGCCGAACCTGCCTCGTCGAAGGCTGCATTTGAATCGTTGCTCAATCCATCCACGAGCGCGTACAAGGTGGTGTTTTTGATGCCCGTGTAGTAAGTCCCGGCCGCCCAACCCTTGGCTCCGTTGCTTGAGTTGTTGCTGTCCTTGATCTCGCCATACAGGGCCCCAACACGCAGTGCGCTGGTCAAATCGTAGTCAGCCGCGACTTGGTAGATGTTGTAGTAGTCGTTGATCGCGGACTCCGTTCCAGTCAGCGGCACACCACCCGGATACGCTCCGCCAATTCCACTGAATCCGCTGTTCGGACCGACGTTTGAACGCACGTAGGTCAGGTACACCGTGCCGCGGCCGTACTTGTAGTCCGCATACGCGTTCTGGTACTCCCCCTTGGTGCCGTAGGTCGCGCCGGCTGGAGCATTCGCCCACAGGCCGTTGTAGCCCACATCGATCGGACCCTTAGTGAAATCGGCACCCAGCTGGTAGACCGCACCGTTGCTTCCCACCGTGCTGCTGTGAGCGGACGTCAGCGCATAGTGCGCCTGCAATTGCAGGCCGCCCAGACGCGGCGAACTGTACGACAGGTCGTTATCGAAGCGCGCTGGCACGCCGAAGGCGTTGACCACGGAGCCCAGGGTACGCGACGTGAAGTCAACGTTGCCGCCGTGGAAGAAGGCGATGGTCTCCTGGCGACCGACGCGGAATTCACCCGCGGGGGTTTGCACTCCGCCCCACGCCTGGCGATCAAACAGACGCCCGGCGCCCGGGTTAACACCGTTGGTGAAGTCCAAGCTCTGCTCGAGGTCGAAGTCGATCCCATAGCCGGGGGCGACGACGCGGCGACCGGTCATGCCCAAGCGACTACGCAGGAGAGCGCCGTCCTCGATCGCGGTGAGGTTGGAACCGGTACTGCTGTGCATGTAATTGGCATATTCGTCGATGTCACCATACAGCTTGACAAAGTTGTCCTTGCCGCCGAGGCGAAGTGGGTCGTCC
>JAGWOZ010000296.1 GCA_028870715.1 Betaproteobacteria bacterium
TGGCGCGGATGGGCGCCTGAGGGCCATGCACGTTGGCGAGCTCTCGGCTGCGACGCTCGGCCAGGGCCTTGCGGAAATGCGCGAAGCACCTGGTCACTGAGTTGGCATGCACAGCTCGCGCCAATCCCTGATCGCCATCGCCGGGCTCATGCTCAACGCGCTGGTTTGGGGCGTCTCATGGTGGCCGTTTCGCCATCTGCACGCGCTCGGGCTCAACCCGCTTTGGGCGACTGCGCTGATCTATGGCGTCAGCAGCGTCGCTATTCTGGCTTGGCGGCCGCGGGCACTCATATTGCTGCTGGGCAAGCCGCCGCTGTGGCTGATTTTGCTGGCCTCGGGGTCCACCAATGCCGCCTTCAACTGGGCCGTGACGCAGGGCGATGTCGTGCGGGTCGTGCTTCTCTTTTACCTGATGCCTGTCTGGGCAACCCTGCTCGCGCGCTGGCTCTTGGGCGAGCGTTTGACGAAATGGGTGAGCGTGCGCTTGACGCTTGCACTCGTCGGGGCGATGGTTGTGCTGTGGCCGCCTGGTGGAGGCCTGCCACTGCCGCGGCAGTCGGCCGATTGGCTCGGCGTGGCCGGCGGATTTTTCTTTGCCCTCAATAACGTGCTGCTGCGCAAGTACGCACAGACGCCGCCCGAGGCGCGCGGACTGGCCATGTTCGCCGGGGGCACGATCGTGGCGGGGGGCCTGGCGGCCGTATTCGCCGCAAGCGGGTTGGGCAGCCCCCTGCCTGCGCTTAGCACGCAATGGCTGGTGCCGGTCGCAGCGCTGTCGCTGGCCTTTCTTGTCGCCAATCTGGGCTTGCAGTACGGCGCCGAGCGCTTGCCCTCAAGCCTCACAGCCGTGGTGATGACGGTGGAAGTCGTGTTCGCCAGCGGCAGCGCCGTCGTTCTGGGAGCCGAACAACTCAGCCGCCAGGCACTGATTGGTGGTAGCCTTATTTTGCTGGCCATCTTGCTTGCGGCGGTGCGCCCCCGGCGCCCGGCATTGCCAGTGCACCCGCCTCGGGAGACACCGACTTGAAAGCCGTTGATCCGCATCCCGCCCAGCCCGTGCCTGCCGTGCGCGGTGTATTCGACTTTTCAGCGACCGACATTCTTGGTCGTGCGCAACCCTTGGCGCAATGGCGTGGCAAGGTTCTGCTCATTGTCAATACCGCGAGTCAGTGCGGCTTTACACCGCAGTATGCCGGCTTGCAGGCGCTGTATCACGCCTACCGCGCCCGCGGCTTCGAAGTGCTTGCCTTCCCCTGTAACCAGTTCGGGAGCCAGGAACCCGGTAGCGCGGAGCAGATTGCCCGATTTTGTCGCGCCAATTATGGCGTGGAGTTTCCCGTGTTCGAGAAGATCGACGTCAATGGCTCGCACACCCACCCGTTATGGCGATGGCTCAAGGACGAGGCCAGTGGCATGCTGGGCACCGAGATGATCAAGTGGAACTTCACCAAGTTTCTCATCGGCCGCGACGGCCAGGTCATTCGCCGCTACGCCCCCCAGACGCAGCCGGATGCGCTTCGCGCCGACATCGAAATGGCGCTGGATGCGCCAGTGCCGGCGACCGGGGATGAAGCCCTGCGCACGTGAGCTTTCGGCGTTCCGGGCATCGGATGTGGCGTCGAGCAACCGTCGCGCGCGGGGTCGGCGAGGCAAGCAAGCGGTGCTTGCGCATCGGCCAAGCGCAGGGGCGCTGCTCTTCAGCGTGATGGCTCGGGTGGCGCCGGCTTTTTGCGCCTGAGTGCGATCAGCGGTTCGACCGCTGGTGCCCGCAGTTGGGGGCGATGCGTCTCGGCGGCGCGCAGTGGGGCGACTTCACGAAGGCTTTGCAGGCAGCGCCGGGTGAGGTCCTGGTAGGTGCGCGTGCCCTCGAGCTTCCAGGCGATCTCTTCCGGCATGAGTTCGCGACGGCTCGTCGCCGGCATGCCTGCGACGAGCGTACGCGGCGGGACAATCATGCCGGCAGGAACGAAGGCACAGGCCGCGACAATCGATTGCTCGCCGATCTGGGCATCATCCATGACCACAGCGTTCATGCCGACCATCGCATCGCGTCGCACCATGCAGCTGTGCAGGATGGCACCGTGGCCAATGTGGCCATTGCGCTCCACGACGGTGTCGTGCCCCGGAAAGCCGTGCATGACACAGCTGTCCTGCACGTTGGCCCCTTCGTCCAGCACGATACGGCCGAAATCCCCGCGCAGGCTGGCGCACGGTCCGACGTAGCAGCCGGGACCCACGATGACGTCGCCAATGAGCACGGCACTGGGGTGCACATAAGCCGTAGGGTCGACGACCGGAATGACGCCATCAATGGCGTAGCAGGGCATGGATCTCTCCTCGGGTTTGTCCGGATGATTGTTTGACTTGCATCAAACATTTGGCAAGCTTAAGATTAACCGACCGGTTGGTCAATATTGTTTTTGCCCGACGCGCTCGCGCCATTTCACGTTTGCCCTCAAAAACTTTGCGATGGATCAATATCCTGCATCGAGCTTGCTCGTCGAGCGCCAAGGCGCGGTTCTGGGTCTCAAACTGAATCGCGCGCAAACGCTCAATAGTCTGAACGCAGACCTGACGGCGGCATTGCTGGGGGCATTGGACGCCGCAGCGCGCGACAACAGTGTGCGCTGCGTGGTGCTCGGTGGGCAAGGGCGTGCGTTTTGTGCCGGGCAAGACCTGAAAGACCCGCAAGTGGCCGACGAAGCGGGCAGGCCCAAGGATCTCGGCGACGTGGTTGAGCGCAATTACAGACCTTTGATGCTGCGCCTGCGGTCGATGCCCGTGCCAACACTCGCGGCGGTCGGTGGCGTTGCAGCAGGGGCGGGCGCGTCGCTGGCGCTTTTGTGCGATGTCGTCGTGGCCAAGCGCAGCGCCGTCTTCATTCAGGCATTTTCGTCGATTGGCCTCGTGCCTGACAGCGGAGCAACGTGGGTGCTTCCGCGCTTGGTTGGGCGCGCGCAGGCCCTGGGCATGGCGATGCTGGGTGACAAGCTTGCGGCAGAGCGCGCCGAGCAGATTGGATTGATCTGGAAATGTGTCGAGGATGAGGCCTTCGAGGCCGAGGTACAGGCCGTGGCCGAGCGTCTTTGCCGATTGCCCACGCAGGCCCTGGTGAAGACGCGGGCCCTGCTTGACCAAGGGCTGGCATGCTCGCTCGAGCATGCCCTCGATGCCGAGGCGCAGGCGCAGCGTGAACTCGGTTTTGCGCATGATTTTGCCGAAGGCGT
>JAGWOZ010000297.1 GCA_028870715.1 Betaproteobacteria bacterium
TGTCGGGCGTGAGTCCGAATTGCGGCTATATGGTTCGTGTCGTTCCATGAAACGGAGTGACACGATATGCAATCCCCAAATCTCCCGGTATCCGGGTTCCTTCGTCAGTCGCAGATCATCGGCAGCATCGTACCGGTCGGAGCAAGCACGCTCTGGCGCTGGGTGAATGCTGGGACCTTCCCGAAGCCCGTTAAGCTCAGTGGGCGCGTCACGGCCTGGCGCTGTGAAGACGTTCGCTTGTGGATTGATCAGCAGCGCTCTGCTGGCGACAAGGCTGCCGCATGAGCGCGCCTCCCCAGACACGACGAAGCCCTGCGGGCAAGGCAGGGCTTCAAGATCGCACAGGTAGCAACACCAGCCGCAACATTACCACCATCGGCACGCCTTCGCAGCTGCTGCTGCCACGGCTGGAAGGCGTCATCAAGACCGGCAAGGGGTGGCGCGCACGCTGTCCGTCCCACGGCGGCAAGTCCGCGTCGCTGGCAATCACCGAAGGCGATAACGGCACCTTGCTGCTGCATTGCTTCGCCGGCTGTCCGGTGCATGACGTACTCGGCGCAGTCGGCTTGCAGATGGGTGACCTGTTTCAGCGTCAACATTATCGAAACATGAACCCAGCCGAGCGCAGCCAGCTCCGGCAGGCGGCATTGATTCCACGCTGGCGCGCTGCGCTGGATGTGCTGCGCCACGAAGCCACGGTGCTGCTGATCGCCGCTAGCAAGATGGGCGATGGTGACTTGCTGGACGATGCTGAACTGACTCGGATGCGGGTGGCGGCGCTGAAGATATTCGACTGCGGCGAGGTGCTTAATGCACGCTGACATCGAGACCTACAGCGCCAGCCTGGACGAGTATGTCGGCCACAAGGAAAATCAGTGGTGCGTTGGTGCAAATAGAGCAAATGCACCAATGCACCAAGATGATGAAGCTATCTTGCCCCCCGTCATTGTGGACGCGGCGGCACTGCTGGCACGTACGTTCAAGCCACGGGTGCACCTGCTGAGCCCGTGGCTGACCACCCAGTCGCTGACCATGATCTACGCACGGCGCGGCGTCGGGAAGACGCACATGGCGCTTGGCGTGGCCTACGCGCTGGCATCCGGTGGTGAGTTCATTGGCTGGAAGGCAACGCAACCGGTGCGGGTGCTTTACCTGGACGGCGAGATGCCAGGTGCCGACCTCAAGGATCGGTTGGCGCGGATCATCACGAACAGCGCGCTGGAGGCGCCTGCCGGCTATCTCCAGATCATGACGCCGGATGTCCAGCCGTTCGGGATGCTGCCTAACCTGTACGACCGGGAAGGCCAGCGAGCCATCGATGCGGTCATCGGCGAGGCGCAGGTGATCATCGTCGATAACCTGTCCTGCCTCGTACGTGGCGGCAAGGAAAACGAGGGCGAGAGCTGGCAGCCGGTAGCCGAATGGGCGCTGCGCATGCGCTCTGCCGGCCGCTCGGTGATCTTCATCCACCACGCCGGCAAGGGCGGCCAGCAGCGCGGCACCAGCAAGCGCGAGGATCTGCTGGATACCGTCATCTCCCTGCGCCGCCCGAGCGACTACACGCCCGACCAAGGCGCCCGCTTCGAGGTGCACTTTGAGAAGGCTCGCGCCCTGTACGGCGAAGACGTCGACCCGATCGACGCACGGCTGGAAACCTTGCCGGACGGAAAACAGGCATGGGCGATCCAGCGCGTATCGGACAGCACCGACGAACAGATCGTCGAGATGACCGACATGGGCATGACAACTCGCGAGATCGGCACGGAGCTGGGTGTTACCCACTCCACCATCGTCCGGGCGCTCGCCAGGCTCAAGGAGTCCGGTCGGTATACCCCAAAGGCGAAGGCACCACGCAAACCGCGTGAGCCCGCGCCGCACTGGAGCGACGGTCATGACTGACACGACCAAGTGGTGCACTGGTGCTTTGCCCGGCGGTGCACCAACGCACCAAGAGCACGAAAACAGCCTGAAGGCGTTGGCAGCCAACGCTTTGCGCGAGTCGGGGCACGCACCACCGCCGACATCCGGTGCAGTCGATGACTGGTGCACTGGTGCAAGTGGTGCGGCTGGTGCACGCGGTGCGCAGTTCGGAATCAAGGCGACGCTGAAATCCCTCGCCAAGCACATGGGCATCCCAACTGCGGTAGTCGATTCACTATCCGCCGACGATCTGACCGCTACGGCCGAGCAGGTAGCGTTGTGTGAGGGCCGTCTGGACGGCAACGGCAACCCGCTGGCGCATTCGCTATTGGTGTTCTACCTGCAGGCCCTGGCCGAAGGGGTGAATGCATGACCGCGAAGAGTAAGCAAGCGAGTCTCCCAGCGCGTGCAGAAGAGCAAAAGGAGCTGGACACAGACAAAGCTACCTTGGCAGTTAATCCAGCGGTGAACGCTGCCGCTGTCATCAAGAGCTTCAGCTTTCACGAAGAGCTCAACTTGACGGATCTGCTCAATGCGACCGTAGAACAGTGCAAAGCAGCCCACGGTGGCGACCTGAAACGCGCCGAATCCACGCTCATGGCCCAAGCGATCAGCCTGGACGTGATGTTCACCAGTCTCGCGCGGGGCGCCCATCGTCAAGACGGGCTGAAGCAGCACGAATCCCTCATGAAGCTCGCCCTGAAAGCGCAAAGCCAGTGCCGCGCCACGATCGAAACGCTGGCTGCCATCAAGAACCCGCCGGTATTTGCCAAGCAGGCCAACATCGCGCATGGCCCGCAGCAGGTGAACAACGAGGCCGCGCCAGCGTTCGCGCACGCGCGCGCGCAGCAAATCGAGAGCAAGCCAAACGAACTACTGGAGCACGAGCATGGCAAATGGCTGGACACCCGAACGGCGGCAGCGACAAGCGGCAGCGATCAGGCAATGGCAACCGTGGAAGAAGTCCACCGGTCCGCGCACAAAGGCCGGAAAGGCAAGCGCCAGCCGTAACGCCTGGAAAGGTGGGCGCCGGCCTCTGCTTCGCGCCCTGGCCGCGGCGCTGCGCGATCAGAGGGAATGGCTGAACGACCTGCGCGACTAATGCGCCATACCCGCAGCTTCAATCCGAAGCCCAAGCAAACCCCAATCACGAAAAACCGAGGAAACATCCATGACCTTCATCGAGCGCAAGATCAACGTCAAGATCGCCCTGGATGGCGACACCTTCGACGGCAGCCACAACACCATCGAGCTGTCGAACCTGCGGAT